>NZ_JBEZKA010000024.1:0-112935 GCF_040651435.1 Streptomyces sp. NPDC048479 | reverse complement strand
CACCCCTACTACGCCGCGGAGCGCGGCCTGGTCGACGACGTCATCGACCCGTCCGAGACGCGCGAGGTGCTGATCGCATCCCTCGCCATGCTCCGCACCAAGCACGCCGACCTGCCGTCGCGCAAGCACGGCAACCCCCCGCAGTAACCCACCAGGTCCGCTCGCACCCCCACGTATCCGACCCGCCCGAGCGGGTCCGGCGTCCCTGAACGCCCCCTGTGGTCCCGCCCAGGCTCCGGGCCGCCGTACTCATGGAAAGGCACTGATCGCACCATGACCGCCCACCCCAACGGAGTGACCCCGCCGCTGCCGCCGACGGAGACCGACCGGACGCTGCACTTCGCGGGCCCCGCGACGTTCGGCCGCGTCCCGCGGCTCGACCAGGTGGAGAAGACGGACATTGCCGTGGTCGGCGTGCCTTTCGACAGCGGCGTCACCTATCGGCCGGGCGCCCGCTTCGGCGGCAACGCCATCCGGGAGGCGTCCCGCACCCTGCGCCCCTACAACCCGGCGCAGAACGTCTACCCGTTCCACTACAGCCAGGTCGCGGACGCCGGCGACATCAGCGCCAACCCCTTCGACCTGAACGACGCCGTGGAGACGATCGAGGCGGCCGCCGACGACCTGCTCTCCAGCGGCGCCCGTCTGATGACCCTGGGCGGCGACCACACCATCGCCCTGCCGATGCTGCGTGCCGTGGCGAAGAAGCACGGTCCCGTCGCCGTCCTGCACTTCGACGCCCATCTGGACACCTGGGACGACTACTTCGGGCAGCAGTACACCCACGGCATGCCTTTCCGCCGCGCCGTGGAGGAGGGCATCCTCGACACTTCCGCCCTCTCCCACGTCGGCACCCGCGGCCCGATCTACGGCAAGAAGGATCTCGACGACGACGAGAAGCTGGGCTTCGGCATCGTCACCTCGGCCGATGTAATGCGGCGCGGTGTGGACGAGGTGGCCCAGCAGTTGCGCGAGCGCGTCGGCGACCGTCCCCTCTACATCTCCATCGACATCGACGTCCTGGACCCGGCGCACGCCCCGGGCACCGGCACTCCGGAGGCAGGCGGCCTCACCTCCCGCGAGCTGCTGGAGATCCTGCGGGGGCTCGCCGACTGCCACCTGGTCTCCGCCGACATCGTGGAGGTCGCTCCGGCCTACGACCACGCCGACATCACCTCGGTGGCCGCGTCCCACGCGGCCTATGAGCTGATCACCATCATGTCCAAGCAGATGGCCCCGGTCCGCTGGGGTGCGGCGCAGTAACCACCGTCGTGCCGGAAGCCGGAAGCCGGAAGCTCCACCGTCACCCCACGGCCCGGGGGGCGTGCCTGGCTGTGTTGGTCAATGCCTCGCGCGTCGGTCTGCACCAGCAGACGTGGCACGCATTACCAGGTCGACTTACCCCGCCATAACAATGGGCCCGGAGACAGTCACTGTCTCCGGGCCACCGTCATGCTGTCGTGCTGTGCGGCTGTCAGATGCGTGGCCTCTCGAAGCGCGGCTTCTCGGGCGCGAAGGGGACTCCCGTGGACAGTCCCCGGGCGCCGACGACCAGCGCCTCGCCCAGGAATCCGACGCCGATGGAGAGGTTGATGGGCCGTGCCTCCGCCTGCATGCCCATGTGCACCGCGAGGAAGCCGAAGGCGGCCATCACCGCAAGGGACCCGATGATGACGAGGAACGTCCTACCGGTGTAGCGCTGGTAGAGGATTCCATCCTTGGGGTAGACCTGGATGGTGGCGCCACGCACCGCGCCGAGCCCGATACCGAGCAGTGAACCGACGATGACCCAGCCGAGGTCCGTACCGGTCAGTCCCTTCACTTCGGTCAGAGCCCAGATCCCGAGGCCGGTGAGCACCAGCGGTGGTGCGAACAGATCCCGGGCGTTGAGCGGTTCGCCCATCAGTCGCTTGATCACCACCGCGACCGCCCCGACGGCGATGATCGTTACGAGTAACCATGTGTCCACCACTGCACCCCTTTGTTCCCGGCCTGTCCGTGCCCCCGCAGGGCGTGAAGTTAATTTAGCGCGGCCGTGCTATAACAGCAACATGCCAAGAGTCGTCGTAGCCGAAACCCGGCGCCAAGATGTCGCGCAGGCCGTTCTCCGCATCGTGGGCAGGGAAGGTCTGGAAAGCGCCTCACTGCGTAACGTCGCCCAGGAGGCCGGGCTGGCCATCGGTTCCGTGAGGCACTACTTCGCCAGCCAGACCGAGTTGATGATTTTTACGATGGAGGAGCTGCGGCGGCGCATCGACGGCCGGATCCGCAGCCATGCCGAGCAGCTCCTCGACCCTGGCGCGAGCATCGACCGCCGTACCCGCACCGAGGAACTGTTCGCCGAATTCCTTCCCCTCGACGAGACCCGTCGCGAAGAGGCGGTGCTCTGGCTGGCGTTCATCACCGCTGCGCGCACCCGCCCGGAACTCCGGCCCTGCGCACGCCGGATGTATGAGGAGGCGCGCGAGCTGATCGCGCGCGTGCTGCACGAGGCCCAGCGGTCCGGTGGTGTCCCCGGTGATCTCGACATCGCACTGGAGACCCATCGGCTGGCCGCGCTCCTGGACGGTCTGACCCTCGGCGGAGTGCTCCATCCCGATCAGGTGGCGCCCGATGCCGCGCGCGCGATTCTCCATCGCCATCTGCGTACCCTCGTGGATCCTGACCAGGGTCGTGCGACAGGTCATCCATAGCCGGTGACACCCGGGGGCGGCCCCCGGGCTCGCCCGATCCGGCGCGGTGTGGAAAGGGTCAGGCGGTTCCGGGAACCGACGCACGTCGTGACGCGAGAGCCGCACCGGCGGCCAACGCCGCACTCTGGGCGGCCAGCACCAGCCAGAACACCGGCGTACCTGCTCCTTGCGGGTCTGCTGTCACGGCGTAGAGCTGTCCGCCCATGGCTCCGCTGGCAAGGGCACCCAGGCCCTCCGCCATACGCACCGTGCCCACGGCCGCGGCCGGTCGGTCCGGCAGTTGGTCCAGGGCCGTCAGGTCGCACTTGAGGAAGATGATCACTTCGCCGAGTGACACGAACACCGTCCCCGCGAAGACGCCCACCAGTCCGCAGACGCCGACCAGAGCCAATCCCGCTCCGAAGAGGGCGAAGGAGGCAACGGTCGCCGTACGGAAACGGAGCCGGCCGATCCAACCGGAGGCAAGCGGCTGGATCGTGATCACAAGGACCGTGTTCACCAGCAGGACAAGGCTGAAGGCGCCCGCGGAATGGCGATCCGACAGATAGACGACCAAGTAGTTCTGGAAGAACATATAGACATAGGTGCCGAACGCGCCGACCAGCATGGGCGGCTTGAGCAGAGCCCTGGCAAGCACTTCCCTGCGCTCGTCGGGAGAGCGTGGCACCGGACGGTCGGGTGCCAGGAGCACCGCATGGGCGACGGCCACACCCGTGAACACGGCAGTGACACACACGAAGACCGGCACCGGCGCGGTCATGATGAACAGTCCCGAGATCAGTGGACCCACCGCCATGCCGCTGTTCTGCGCCGAGTTGGTCAGCGACAGCACCAGCGGACGGCGGTCCGGGCCGGCTTCTTGGACCACGTACGCCTTGTTGGCCGGGGTGTAGAGCGCGTCACCCGCAGCGGTCAGCAGGAGCGCGGCCACGGCCAGTGCGGGTGCGCCCGGTGAAAGTGCGAAGAGCAGAAAGCCGCCGGCCCGCACCGTCAGCCCGGCGAGCATGGTGCGGCGCAGTCCGGCGCGTTCCGCCACGATGCCGCCCACCATGCCACCGGAGAACTGCACCAGCGACGCCGCACCGATCACCAGGCCCACCACGCTCATGGAGAAGCCCAGGCGTTGGCGGAGGAAGACGGACATGAAGGGCAGCACCATGAAGCTGCCCAGGGGCAGTAGGAAGGAGGAGACCAGGAAGAACTTCAGACGTGGGGTCAGTACGGGGCGGCGTGGCGAGTGACCCGGCTCGGCGGCTGCTTGCGGTTCCGTACAAGGGGTGCCAGATGTGGCCATCGTCGAGCTCCGCCCAGTAGTCGTCAGGGATAGGTGTCACGGACCGCCCCTCTTTGCCGCGGACGCCTCGTCCTGCGCGGGAAAAGGGGCCGTCGTCGGAGGGGGCGGCTGTCGTCAGATGACGCGGGGGCGCACGAGCCGGGCTGCCGCCGCCGCGTTGTGCATGGCGAGTTCCGCCGTGGGGCCCTCGGCCACGATGGACCCGAGACTGCCCCGCCAGTCGGTCAGAGAGTCGACGGTCTCTCCGTGGGAGCGTGCCGAGCAGAGGCGGGGCGAGCCGGGGTGGCCGGCCAGGCGGTCTTCTCCGTCGAAGCCGTCGAACACGCCGGTCCGGTCGGCCATGAGGTCGACCTCGGCCATACCGCGCACCGCGACCAGGGGCGCGTCGAGCAGGGCGGGGCGCCGCCCGAGGGCCATGTCGAAGAAGGCCTCGTAGATATTGGTCTCGTACGCGTCGCAGATCAGCTCGCCGATCATGCCGCCGCCCAGCCGCGGGTTGATCTCGACGATCTCGTAGCCGTCGTCGGTGATGATGAACTCGGTGTGGGAGAAGCCGCGGTATGCGATGCCGTTCAGGACCGAGGAGATCCAGCCGGCCAGCTCGGCGGCCTGCGGCTCGGGGAACGCGACGGGAAACGCCTCGCCCTCCTCCCGGAAGTGCGGCAGCGGCGACAGCAGCCGGCTGCTGATGCCGAGCAACCGGGTCTCGCCGTCCCAGCTCAGGGTCTCGGCGCTGTACAGCGGCCCGGAGAAGTACGGCTCGGCGGTGAGCACCCCGCCCCGCAGGCGGCCGGTGCGGGCGGCGTCGAGAATGCCCGGCACATCGTCGGGGCCCTGCGCGATCCATACCCCTTCGCTTCCAGTACCCGACGCGTCCTTCAGCACGGCGGGGTACGTCAGCATGCCCGTGGCGGCCAGGACATCGGCGGCGAACGGGTCCACGGTCACCTGGGACGCCCGCGACAGGCCCATCATGTACAGGTACCGGCGCAGCGCCCCCTTGTCCCGGACGAGACGCACGGCGTCGGAGGGCTGGGCCGCCAGACCGAGTTCGGCCGCCACCTCCAGAGAGACCAGGCTGCAGACGTCCGTGGTGCTGATGAGGCCGGCCAGTCCGTCGATCGCCCGCAGTTCCTTCGCCACGCACGTGGGGTCGGATGTGTCGACATCGTGAATGACCAGGGAGCCAGGGGCGCTTCGCCGTAACCCGAAGGCGTATTCGGTGCGATCGGAGGTCAGCAGGTGGAGGGTCAGGCCCCGCTCGACGGCGGCTGTGACCGCCCTGGCGAGCCCGAAGGTGAGCCATTCGAGAGCTGCGACGTGCACGCCGGATTCTCCAATCGTCAGCCTGGTTCATGAGAGAGGGAAGTGCGCCGAGTATGGCCCGGCGGCGGAACCGGCCTCCAGGGTTCACGGGGCACATGAAGCTGCAACGCAGGAAGCTGGGGGACCCCTCAGATCGCGGCCAAGACCCCGCGCCGCCCTGGGGCCGTAGGAGAGGATTCTTGGACGACGGACGGACCCGGGGGTGGTCCGCGTGTTATTCCGGAATGACTCAACTCCCGTAAATGCAGACACCAAGGGCTCATTCGCGACTCAAACGGAACCCATGCCGACCTTCAGTGCTGATCCACCTCGTTGACAGCACACCGTCCAGATGTTTGTGTGGCGGCCTGCTTGGGCGCTGCCATTGCGGTGAGGGTGAACTCCCCGGGGCTCCTGTCGGCGTCCGCCGGGCGCGCGTTCCCGTGCCTGTGAACCACTCCAGAAGTTCCGATCGGGCTCGGCCCGTGTCGGAGGAGCCCTCGTGCCCCCACCAGCCGCGACCGCGACACCGCCCACGACGCGGTCGCCGGATGCCTCGAAGACGTCCTGCCGCACTCATCCACGACGTCCTCCCACACTGATCCACCAGGTCGAAGGAGCACCGTATGCGCACCCCGTCGGCACCCTTACCCTCTCGGGCACAGCCCCCTCAACACCGACTCGAGTCGGAGGTACGGAGCTACTCCCGCAAGTTCCCCGCGGTCTTCGCGAAGGGCCGCGGAGCCTTTCTCCACGACGAGCACGGCCGGGAGTATCTCGACTTCTTCTGCGGCTCAGGAGCACTCAACTACGGCCACAACCCCCCGGCCGTGAAGGACCGTCTGCTCCACCACATCGCGTCGGACGGCTTGACCCATGGCCTCGACCTCTTCACCGTCGCCAAACGGGACTTCCTGAACGCCTTGCACGACACCGTCCTCGCCCCGCGCGGACTGGACCACAAAGTGCAGTTCTGCGGACCCACGGGCACCAACGCCGTGGAGGCGGCACTCAAACTGGCCCGCAAGGCGACGGGCCGCCGCGGTGTTGTCTCGTTCTACGGCGGCTTTCACGGTGTCTCCGCCGGCTCCCTCGCCGTCACCGGTGATCTCGCCACCCGCGCGGCCCTGGGTACCGACGCACACGGCACTGTCTTCGTGCCCTACCCCGAGGGTCCCACCGGCCCGTTCGACTCCCTGGCCTATCTGGAGCGGATGGTCGCGGACACATCCAGCGGCACACCACTCCCGGCAGCGGTCATCCTGGAAACAGTGCAGTCCGACGGCGGTATCTACTGCGCCTCCCCCGAATTCCTGTGCGAACTGCGTGAGTTCACCCGGCGGCACGGCATTGTCCTCATCGTCGACGACATCTTCGCCGGCTGTGGCCGTACCGGGGAGTTCTTCAGTTTCGAGCAGGCGCGCATCGTCCCCGATCTGATCACGCTGTCGAAGTCCATCAGCGGATACGGGCTCCCCATGTCCCTGTTGCTGATCTCCCCGGAGCTGGATGTCTGGGCACCCGGTGAGCACAGCGGCACCTTCCGGGGCAACCAACTGGCCTTCATCACGGCAACGGCCGCTCTCGAGTACTGGAGTGACGCGGAATTCCTGGGACTTCTGGCGGAGAACGCCGCCACCCTGGAGCGCTTCGGCCAGCAGGTCGTCGCCGAGCACGGACTGTCCGTCCGTGGCCGCGGGCTGGTGGTCGGCGTGGACACGGCGGACGCCGACCGGGCCCGGCGCATCCAGGAACGGTGTTTCGAGGACGGTCTGGTCCTGGAGCGCTGTGGCCGCCGCGACGAGGTGCTGCGGGTCCTGCCACCGCTCATCATCGGCCGCGAAGAACTCGTCCGCGGCCTGGACATCATCCTCTCCGCGCTGGCCACCACCGCTCCGGGAAGGGCCGGTCATGCCGCGGACCTCCGCTGACCTGCGGGAACCACGGACCCGACGCCATCCTCTCCGGGGCGCCACGCCCGGCACAGGTCCGGCCGTCCACAGCGGCGTCAGCAGGGGGACCCTCGGTGAGCTCTTCCAGGGACCGCACTGGGAGGCCGGCATCCCCCACATTTCCATTGTCTCGCTGCCAGTCGACAAGTTCAGCTGGTGCCACTTCACCGTCGACCCCGACGGCACCGAGTTCGACGCCTCCGCCCTGGACACCCGGCACAAGGCCGCCCGCGCCATGAGTCTCTTCCTGGATCGCTACGGCCTCACCATGCCTCCCGGCCGCATGACCTTCCACAGCGAACTGCCCATGGGCAAGGGCATGGCCAGCTCCACCGCGGACATCGTCGCCACCCTGCGCTGTCTCTTCCGGCTGTTCGCCCTCCCGTACGACCAGAACGCCGTCACCGGCATCCTGGGCCGGATCGAACGTGCCGACAGCGTGTTCCTCGACGAGTTCGCCCTCTATCTGAGCGCCACACAGCGAGTGGTCCGCCCTCTCGGCGCCCAGGTGGGCCTGTACGCCTGCTACATCGCCGAGGAAGGGACCGTCGACACCGAGGCGGCCGGGCCGACGCTGCTCGCCCACTACAGTCGCCTCCGCGAGGCCTACCGTGACTGCGTCGACGATCTCGTGGCGGCCTTCGCCCGCTCCGACGCCACAGCCGTCGCGGCCGCTGCCACACGCAGTGCCACCCTGTCCCAAGGCGTCATCCCCAAACGAGCCTTCGACATGCTCCGTGATCACCGCGCCGAGCTCCGGGCCGACGGACTCTTCGTGGCCCACACCGGCACGGTCATCGGATACCTCTTCCGGCGGCGCCCCGACCAGCAGGCCCATGCGGAACTCTCCGAGTTCTTCCTCGGCCTGGGCCACCAGTGCCAATTCTCGCAAGTGGGGTGGGGACATGTTTGATCACATCGCCGACGCGGTGAAACTCCCGGATCTCGTCCGGCTCGGCGACAACCTCGTGGTCGCCCGGTTCGAGACCATGAAGGTCTACTCGGCGCTCGCGGCCGTCAAGCATCTGCTCGACACCGGCCGTGTGCGCCCCGGCGACACGCTGATGGACAGCTCCAGCGGGACCTACGCCTACTCGTTGGCTCTGGCCTGTCACAAGTACGGCATGAAGTGCCGCATTGTCTGTTCCACCAAGGTCGATCCGTCCGTCGTGGTCCAACTGGAACTGCTGGGGGCCGAGGTGGATCAGGTGCCCATCCCGCCCGGACCCCTCGTCGACAAGATGGACCTGGAGGTACGCCTCGAGCGCGTCCACGAGCTGCTCGCCGAACGAGACGACGTGTACTGGATGCAGCAGTACCACGAGGACTACCACTACC
The DNA here is from genome assembly GCF_040651435.1 of Streptomyces sp. NPDC048479. Taxonomy (NCBI): domain Bacteria; kingdom Bacillati; phylum Actinomycetota; class Actinomycetes; order Kitasatosporales; family Streptomycetaceae; genus Streptomyces; species Streptomyces sp. NPDC048479. The sequence continues at coordinate 104,353 of NZ_JBEZKA010000024.1, read as the reverse complement.
TCGGCTACCGCGACTGCGCCCGGCTCATCCACCAGCAGTTCGGCGATGTGCCGCTCACGCTCGTCGGCGGGGTCGGGTCCGGCGCCTCGACCGGCGCACTCACCACCTACCTCCGTGAGGTACGGCCCGAGACCGAACTCGTCGGCGTCCAGCCCTTCGAAAGCGTCACCTTCGGCAGCGAGCCCGTCGAGGACCCCGTGGCCAGCATCTCCGGTATCGGCAGCCCGGTGCACTTCCGGAACGTGCGCCATGCCCTGTACGACCGCATTCACTGGATCGCGCACGAGCAGGCCATCTCCGCCACGGTGCGGCTCTACCGTGAGCACGGTGTGTTCGGGGGGATGTCCTCCGGCTGCGCCTACCTCGCCGCCGCGTGGGAAGCCCGTTTCGGCACCGGCCGCCAGTACGTCTTCATCGCGGCCGACACGGGCCATCGCTACATGGACACCGTCTACCGCAGGCACGCCACGGTCGCCCCCATCACCGGACTCGAACCCAAGACCATCGACGACCTCGCCGACCTCGCCCTGCCCTGGTCGGTCATGGACTGGCACCGCCGCCCGTACCGGGTGGCCCGGGGAGGGGCAGCCGCGATGACCGGTTGAGAAGCGGGCGCGCATACGATCATGGAGACCGTACGGACCACTTGGAAGGCCAACAGACATGGCGGACAAGCGCGTTGTCATCATCACCGGCGGGGGAACGGGTATCGGTGCCGCCACCGCCCGGCTGCTGCGCGCGAGTGGGCACCACGTGGTCGTCTCGGGGCGGCGACCCGATCCGCTGCGTCGCCTCGCGGAGGAGACCGGAGCTCTGGCCCACCCGGCCGACATCGGTGACCCCGACGCCGTGCGCGGTCTCGTGGACGCCGCAGTGGCCGCGTACGGCCGGCTCGACGGGCTCGTGCTCAACGCGGGCATCGGGCGTGGCGGCGGTGTGGGTGAGCTGTCGGTCGAGGACTGGGAGGCCGTGATGCGTACCAACCTCACCGGTCCGTTCCTTCTGCAGCGCGCCGCGCTCCCGCACTTGCTGGAGGCACGGGGCTCGGTCGTCGCTGTCGCCTCGGTGTCCGCGCTGCGCAACGGCGTGGGCAACGCCGCGTACGCGACGTCCAAGGCCGCTCTGCTCCAGCTCTGCCGATCCCTGGCCGTCGACTACGGGCCGCGCGGCGTACGGGCCAACACCGTGTGCCCGAGCTGGGTGCGCACCGATATGGCCGACCGGCGGATGACACGTTTCGCCGACGAGGCGGGCCTGGTCGGTGGCGACGCGGGGGAGGGCGGCACCGATGCGGGCGAGCGCGGCATCGATGCGGCGTACGAGATGGCGACCCGGCTCATTCCCGCGCGCCGCCCCGGCGAGCCGCGCGAGGTCGCCGAGGCCATCGCGTGGCTCCTCTCTCCCGCCGCTTCCTTCGTCAACGGAGCGGTGCTCACGGTGGACGGCGGTGTGACGGCCGTCGACCCCGGGACCGTCGCGTTCGACTTCCACGTCGAACCGCGCACCTCGCGCCCGGAATAGTGCGCGCGGACAGTGCGCCGGGAACAGTGAACCGGGGCCCGGGGCGCTTTCGAGCCGGGGGCGGGCCGCTACGTCTTGAAGGTAGCTCGTCAACGTGGGCGGGTGATCATATGGTGATGGGGGTGGTACTCGTTCGTGTCAGCGGAGGGGGCCGGCGGGATGCCGTTCCGACATGGAAGGAACACAGACGAGCATGAGCGGATCTCAGTCCAGACGCTCGGGTCCGCCCTGCGAGCGGAAGATCGACCAGCGGCTGACCACGCTGATCGCCGCGCTCTACCCCGACGAGCGTCGACGGCCCGGGTACGCGAAGCTCGCCCAGGAGATACGGGAGACCACCGGACGGGCGATCTCCGGCACCTACTTGTGGGAACTCGCCACAGGCAAGAAGTCCAACGTCACACTCGACCATCTTGAGGCGCTCGCCGAGTTCTTCGGTGTTCCCGTCGAGTACTTCGTCAACGAGGGGGTGGCCAACAAGGTCAACGCCCAGTTGGCGCTTGCCTCGGCGCTGGGCGACGCCCAGGTGCGGAACCTGGCGCTGCGGGCGAACGGGCTCTCCACAGCGAGTCTCGACGCGCTGCTGGCGATGGTGGACGAAGTCCGCCGACTTCAGGACCTCACACGGATCGACGGGCAGGATCACGCCCAGGAGGACGTGGCCTCCGGGCCCGACCCTCGAGGCCCGCAGCGCTGACGACGCAGTCACCGCCGGAAAAGGAACACGGGGGCACACCGCATGCCGGCCAGGTACGTCAAGCTCCGTCGGCGTTGCGAGGCGCTACTGGAACAGCTCGACCCGCCTCGCCCGTTCTCCCTCGACCTGCTCCGCCAGAGACTGGAAGCGCAACGGGGACGCACACTGCACCTCCATCCGCTGCCGCTCCAGGCAGCGACGGCGGGGGCCTGTGGTCTGTGGCTGGCCACCAGCACCGACGACCACATCTTCTTCGAGCAGCAGACGACCCGCTCGCACCAGGAACACATCGTGCTCCACGAGATCGGGCACATGCTCTTCGACCATCACTCCGTCGGGGCCGACGAGTTCGGTGGCCTGACCACGCTTCTTCCCGATCTGAGCCCCCGGCTGATCGAACGCCTCCTCGGGCGTACCGACTACACCACGCGGGAGGAGCAGGAGGCCGAGATGTTCGCCAGTGTGTTGGGCACCTGGCAGGGGCGGTTGCGGGGTGGGGACCCGGCGGGCACGGTCGGCTCCCCGAACCCGCTGGAAGCGGCGCTGGGCGTCGGAACATCACGTGATCGCTGAGTGGGTCGTCCTCGGCCGCCGACTGGAAACCGTCGCGGTCGTGGTCCTGTGGATCGCCGTGGTGCTACGGGCCCCTTCGACGGTCCGTCTGCCCCGGCAGCGCGGGCTGTGGCTGGCGGTGGCGACCGCGGCCGCGGCCATGACGCTCAGCCTCGTCACCGGGTGTCTGGTCCGGCGAACCGGTGAATCGTTCCATGTCCTCAGCCTGCTGACGAACCTCTTCGGGGTCGTCTCGGCGAGCGCTGTGCTGGACTTCGTCGTCACCGCGACCGGCAGTGGCCGCAGATACCGGAACGCCCTGTATTTCATGACGGTTGGTGTCATCCTCGCGCTGGTCGTCGAGGACCGCCTCGCGCCTTCCCACGCCGAGCACGGCATCGAGCACATGGGCTCCTGCCACCCCGGCCTGGCGTACTGGCTGATCCTGATAGGCGCCCATCTGACGGCCGACGCCGCCTGCGCGGCGGTGTGCGGCCGCTACAGCCGCCGCAGCGACAACCGCGTGACGAGAACCACCCTGCGCCTCTTCGGCCTTGGGACCGCGTTCGCCGGGCTGTACTGGATCGGCCAGGGGCTTCGGCTGGCTCTTCCGGTCGACTGGGTCGCGGCGGTGCTGCCGTTCTGCATGGTTCTCCACGCACTGCTGAGAGCGTCGGCCATCACGATCCCGGTGGTCTCCGCGGCCCGTCAGACGGTGCGGCGCATCATGACGATCTGGCGGCTCTGGCCGCTCTGGTACGACCTCACCTCCCTCGTACCGCATGTCGTGCTGGACCGACGCCGCTCACGGCCGGCCGAACTCCTGCGCCCGCACGGGCCCTTCTCCCTGCTCCAGTACCGCAAGATCATCGAGATCCGCGACGCCCTTCTCGTCCTGCAGGGGTACTGCCGGCCGTCGGTCCCCGACCGGGCCCGTGCCTATCTGCGGACGGTACGAACGCCCCCCGTCAGCCATGACGCCGCGGTGCTGGCATGTGTGCTGCGCCAGGCCCGCCGCGCCATGCTGGATCATCTGCCACCGCAGCCCCTGCCGGTGGAGGCGGCCGCCTCCCGTACCGCAGACCTCCATGAGGAAACCTCGTTCCTGGTGCAGGTCGCCATGGCCTACTCCTCGCCGGTCATCCGGGATTTCGACTCGACGGAAGAGGCTGTCCGCCGTGACGGACGGGTGCCCACGGTTTAGGGAACCTCCGTTCGCCACGGTTGACGGACTCACGCGTCCGTGCGATATTAAGGACGATCGGCCATTATAAGTGACACTCTATGGTCAAGCCCTTGCCACGGACAGGGCAGCCCTTTCCTTGAGTGCCGCGCGGGAGTTCTTCCCTTACGCGGCAACGCTGTTGGACGCACCGAGGGGGAAGAGATGCAGGAAGACCTCAAGACCCGGTACCCCGATCTGTTACGGGAGACCGAAGATCTGGAGGAGCTCTACCGGCTGGCGATACGGTGCCAAGTTCTCTGTGTTTCCCAGGCGGCGGGGGAGCTCGGCTGGGACGACTCCCGAATGGACCGGGCGGTCCGGCTGCTGGTGGACGGGGAGCTCATGCGGCCGCTGGCCGACGACCGCAGCGTGCTGGTCCCCGTCGCCCCGCGCACGGCGGCCTCCCGGAGGCTTGCTCCACTGCATTCGCAGATCGCGCGCATGGAGCGCCAGTCGGAGCGAATACAGGCGGAGTTGGCTGTCTTTCAGGAAGTGCATGAACGGACGCTGCGCGAGTCCTACCTCGCGGAGCCGTTCCAGACCGTCGTGGGAGCGGACGCCATCGCCGGGGAGATCATGGCGGCCGCGGAGAACTGCGACTCCGAGATGCTGGTCGCCCGCCCCGGAGGTGGCCGCAGCGCCGCCGACGTCCTGCAGAACGCGTGGGAGCCGCCCGAATCCACGCTCAAGCGACAGGTCAGGGCGCGGACGCTGTACCAGCACTCCACCCGCTTCGACGGGCCCACGAGAAAGCGCGTGGAGCGGATCGGCAGAGCCGGCGGAGAGGTGCGCACGCTCGGTGACTCCTTCGAGCAGATGATCATTTTCGATCGTGAGCTGGCCTTCATCCCGGCGGACAGCAACCGTGACGTGGCTGTGGCCATCCGGCAGCCTGGTGTTGTCGACTTCCTGCTGGGGGTCTTCGGGCGCGCGTGGGTGAACGCCAGACCGTTCGAGAGCCAGAACCGTGCGGCGGACGTGAGCGAACTGGTCTCCAGTGTCCGGATGTCCATCATCCAACTGCTCGCGGAGGGCGAGACCGATGAGGCGATTGCCCGCCGCATCGGACTGAGCGTGCGGACCTGCCGTACCCATGTCGCCAAGATCTACCAGGAACTCGGAGCCCGCAGCCGCTGCCAGTTGGGAGTCCTCATCGCGCAGTCGGGGCTCCTCGGGCAGGGGTGAGCCGCACGGAGCCACGCCGAAGGCGCGGGCGGCGGCCTTAGGATGCGTGGCATGAGAGAGCCGGACCCCTCCACACCTACCACCGCCTCGCGGGATCCGGAACTCGGTTTCCCGCCTCCCGGCGAAGTGCTGCATCGGCTCCGCACGCACAAGGGAATGTCGCTCCGTCAAGTGGCGGCGGAGTGCGGCCTGTCCGTCTCCTTCCTGGCCGCTCTGGAGCGGGGTGAGACCGACATCGCGCTGGAGCGGCTCGGCCGCCTGGCCAAGGTGTTCGACCACGATGTCGGCTCGTTCCTGGGTTTTTCGCGGGGCCGGGCGACCCCCTCGCTCTTCCCCAGGGAGGGGCAGGAAGTACTGGACCGCGCACCGGGCGTGGTCTACCGGGTACTGCGCTCCCCGGAGCTCGGATACCAGGTGGTGACCGGGGACTTCGAGCCACACAGCGGACTCGCCGAAGACCTTCAGCACGAGGGCTCCGACCTCATCATGGTGACCAGGGGCACCCTCGTGGCCCGCTACAACGGGCTGGATCACGTGCTGGGCGCCGGGGACTGCGTCCAGTGGTCGGCGGGCCACCCGCACAGCTTCCGAAACGACACCGACGAGCCGGCCCAGCTGGTCGGGATCCTGTTCTCCAGCCTCTACTGACTCGTCGGCTCGGTCCGGCTCTCTCGTCTCCCGGCTTCGACGGCCCCACGGATGTACGTCCGTGGGGCTTCTCGCTGTCCGGGCGCAAGCGCGGGAGGGCGGACGCCTCGGGAGAGGAATGCGGACGCCTCGGGAGAGGAATGCGGGCCCCTCGGGACAGGAGGGCAGACCCCTCTCGCCCTGAGCGATATTCTGCTCTACAGTGCTTTTTATTGCACACGAGGGGAGTGTCAGCGGTGAAGAGTCCGAACCCGCCCGTCGAGAATCCCGAGTGGTCCGCGGCCCCGAGCCGTGAACCGGACGTGGCGGCCGCACGGCCCACGGCCCGACTGGCCGACCTGTCCACCCGTGCGGCGCTCGTGGTGGTCTGGAGCTCCGGGTTCATCTCCGGCAAGCTCGGTCTGCGTCACGCGGCGCCCTACACCTTCGCGTCGTTACGCTTCGCCGTCGCCGGCCTGGTACTCCTGGCTGTCGCCGGGATCCGCCGCCAACATCTGCCCCGGGGACGCAGGTTGCTGCACCTGGCCGTCGCGGGCACCCTCGTCCAAGCGGTCCAGTTCTCCAGCATCTACATGGGAATGGACCTCGGAGTGCCCTCCGGGCTCGCGGCCCTGATCATCGCGCTCTACCCGCTGACCGCGTCACTGCTGGCGGTGCCGCTGCTCCATGAGCGGGTATCGGCGGGCCAGTATCTGGGTCTGGTGCTCGGCCTCGGCGGCGTCGCCCTCGCGGTCGCCGACGGCATCCAACTGTCCGGCGGCTACCTGCTGGGGCTGGGCTTCCTCGCACTGGGGCTGCTGGGCATCTCCGTGGGCACCGTGTACCAGAAACGCTTCTGCGGACAGATGGACCCGGTCAGTGGCAATGCCGTCCAACTGCTGTCCGCCGCGGCCGTGGTGCTCGTACCCGCCCTCCTGGTCGAGGGGTGGGACGTGGACCTCACCGCCGCCTACTGGCCGGTGCTGCTGTGGAGTGCGCTGATCAACTCCATCGTCGGCGTCGGCCTGCTCTACCACCTGCTGCAGCGTCATGGGACGAGCCAGGTCAGCAGCCTGTTCTATCTGGTTCCGATGAGCACGGCAGGTCTGGGGGCCGTGCTCCTGGGGCAGCGGCTCGGCCCCCTCACCCTCGCGGGGCTCGTCCTCGCCACGGCCGGCACCCTCCTCGCCAACCGTGTCCGCCGCTGAACGGCCGGAGAGCCGGGCGCTGGGCCCGGCTCTCCCTCCTCCCCGTCGCACGTCCCGCCCGGCGCGCGAGTCGATGCGCGAGTCGATGCGCGGGCCGGTGTGCGGCCTCCGGCCCGCGTCGTACGGTCAGCGGCGGGCGGTGCGCACCGTGGTCCGCTCCTGGCAGTCGGCGATCAGGCCCTCGATGTCGTGGGCGCAGTCGCCGCAGCCGGTGTTCGCCTCCGTGGCCTCGCGCACGGCCGGCAGGTCGCGCGCTCCGCGCTCGACGGCCTCGACCACCTCACGCTCCGTGACGTGTGCGCAAAGGCACAGCAGCGGGCTCGGCTCGTCCATGTGCTTTTCCATCGAAGTCCCCTTCCCCTTCCCAGGTGTTCGGCAGTCGGTGGACCATGTCCGGTGTCTCCGGACGGTCCCGCAGCTCGGCTCGGCGGATCTTGCCGGAGGGCGTCAGAGGCAGCCGCTCGACGAATTCCAGGACGCGCACCCACTTCTCGCGGGGCAGCTCCTCGATCACACGGCGGAAGACGGCCCCGGCGCTCCCGGCGTCCCGCTCGTGGCCGGAGGCGAGGACCACGAACGCTTTCGGTTCCCACAGCCCCACCTGGTGCGGGACCGCAACGACCGCGGCGTCGGCGACCAACGGACTGTGCAGCAGCGCCCATTCGAGCTCAAGAGGCGAGATCCGGTGGTCGAACGATTTGAACATGTCGTCTGTGCGGCTGACATAGGTGAAGCCGCCGTCCTCGTGGCGCACCACCAGATCGCCCGTGTGGTAGAGGCCGTTCGCGAAGGCCCGGGCCGTGCGCTCGGGGTCGCCCGAGTAGCCCGTCATCATGCCGGCGGGACGCGGCGACAGGCGTACACACAGCTCGCCGGGCGTGCCGTCGGGCACCTCGTCGCCCGTCTCCCGGTCGATGGGCACCAGGTCATAGCCCGGCAGGGCCCATCCCATCCGTCCCGGCGCGGGCTCCCGGCCCGGGGGGTTGCCGATCTGGGCGGTGGTCTCGGTCTGTCCGAAACCGTCCCGGACCGGCAGGTCCCAGGCCTGCCGTACGGCGTGGAAGAGCGTCGGCTCCAGCGACTCCCCGACGGCGGCGGCTTCCCTCAAACGCGCCGGCCGCTCGCCCAGACCCTGACGCACCATGCCGCGCCACACCGTGGGCGGGGCGCAGAGTGTGGTGATGTTCCTCGTGCGCAGCGCGTCCAGGACCGTGTCGGGGCCCGGGCGCGGGTCGGCCAGGGCAACCACCGTGGCCTCGGCGTTCCACGGCACGAAGAACGAGCTCCAGGCGTGCTTGGCCCAGCCCGGCGCGGAGACATTCAGATGGAAGTCGCCCGGACGCACCCCGTTCCAGTACATCCCCGAGAGATGGCCGACCGGATAGCTGAGGTGGGTGTGGGTCACCATCTTCGGCCGCGAGGTGGTGCCCGAGGTGAAGTAGCAGAAGAGCGGGTCGTCGGCCAGCGACCGTCCCTGCGGGCTGAACTCGGCGGGAGCCGCGAGGGAATCGGTGTACGGCACCCAGCCGGGCCGCTGTGCGCCGACCGCGATGCGTGTCCAGTCGCCGGGGATCTCCGCCAGGCGGTCCACCAGAGCGGAGGCGGCAACGACATGCCGTACGCCCGCCCGTTCGATGCGGTCGGTCAGTTCGGCCGGTGTCGTGGTGGTGTACGTCGGGACGATCACCGCCCCGAGTTTTGTCGCGGCGAGCATCGTCTCCCACAACTCCACCCGGTTGTCGAGGAGAAGCAGCAGGGGATCCTTGCGGCGCACCCCCAGCCCCTGGAGCCAGGACGCCACCTGGTCCGAGCGGCGGGCCATGGTGTCGAACGAGAAGTCCGTGTCGCCCTCGGGCCCCACGACGCGCAGTGCGGGCCGGGCATTGCCGCGGGCCACCACGTCGAACCAGTCGAGTGCCCAGTTGAAGCGGTCCAGCCGTGGCCACTGGAACAGTCGGCGTGCCGTGTCGAGGTCGTCCCGATGGGCGAGCAGGACATCGCGCGCCTCCCGGAACGCGCGCGTGGCATCGGTGTCAGGAAGAGTCATGGATGGTGTTGCCTTTCGTGGTGGAAGCGGTACGGGGACGACCTAGCGGTTCGCGGGAGCGTCATGGCCCACGAGGACTGCCCGGGCGGCGGCGAACGGGCGCTGCTCGCGGCTTTCGCGTGCCGCTGTGAGCGGACCGAGGGCTTCCCTGGCGACGGTGTCCGCCACCTTCATGAAGTCGGTGGCCACCCCGGGGCGGCCGTTGCCGATCTGGGTGAACCAGCGCACGTGCTCCGTGGGGATGCCCAGCGCGTACAGCCCCGGATGCGCCCGCCCCTCGGCGTCGCGGACCTGGAAGGTCCCCTGGACGATGTCGAGCCCGCCGGTGGCGAACTCCGTTCCGGATGCGGCGTCGTGGTTGACGAACTCACGGATCACTCCGCCCCTCAGCAGCTGACGGGTGAGAGGCGAGCTGTCGCGTGGCAGGGCCGGAGCGGGAATGCGTGCGTCGATCAGTACGTCGGCGGCCCGTTCGGAGCCCGGCACCTGGGGGGAGTGGACCGTGAACCGGCCGGTCGCCTCGTCGGCGCCGAACCTGGTGTCCGGCCCCACGATCTCGACCAGTCCCTCCTCCATGAGCGCGATCAGTTGCTCGGTGCGGACCATGGGAGGCCCGGCGGACAGCAGGGCGTTGACGGGGGCGTAACCGCCGAGGAACGCGTCGCGATGGGACGCGGGCAGCAGGCCGCCGTAGTCGATGGCCGACCGCACGACGCCGCGCAGGTCCCGCAGGGCGTCCAGCGCGGCTTTCAGCGGACCGTCAAGTGTGCCGAGCGCGGCATCGTCGAGGTCGCGTCGCATCACGGCGAACAGGCGCTCCTGCCAATGCTCGTGGCTCGGGAAGGCCTCGCCCGCGAAGGGGCGGGCCAGCGCCCACAGGTCCAGGGCGGGGACGTCCCCCAGCCCCGCCTCCTTGAGCAGTACGGAGGTGTCGTCACCCGCCGCCAGCTTTGCCGCGTGCAGGTGGGCGAACCGCTCCGCCTCCTCGACTCCGGATGCGGCCCGCACATGCGTGGTGCAGTAGACGTGCTCGATCTCCTTGAGCAGCAGCGGCAGGATGTCCTCGTCGAAGTCGAGGCGTGTGCTGCCGGTCGCGGCCCGGCGGCGTGCCCTGGCCGCCGCGATGGCCCTCTGGGTGAGGAACCGGGCGGGATGGACATACCCGGGCTCCTTCTGGTTGCGTCCGCGCGCCGGGATGGGCAGACCGCTGCGCGAGCCGGCGACGATGCGGGGCTCGCGTCCCCCCGGCACGTACCGCAGGCGTCCGTCCCCGTCGCGGACGAACGCGCCGCCCCGGCCGACGGTCAGCGACAACAGGACGTCGTAGAAGGAGAGGCCCAGTCCGCGGATCGCCACGGTGGATCCGGGGCGCACGGCGCCGTCGAGGTCCATGTTCGCGGCCGAGTCGCCGCCGATATAACGCACCCCCGGCCGGCCCTCGGCGAATCGGAGCATGGAACGGTCGAAGCCGTCGGGGTCGTTCCTGGGATGCCCCGTCGCCAGCACGACCCGGTCGGCCGTGAGGGCCCGGGAGCCGTCCAGGGTCACCCGGTAGTCGCCCAGCGGCCCGGGCCGGATCGCCGTCACCCGCGCCCGGACGGGGATCAGGCGTACGTGGGAGGGCAGTTCGTCGGTGATCGTGCGGTAGACGAACCTCAGATAGCGCCCGTAGTCGCGGCGGGAGGCGAAGTCGTCCGGGCCGAGGGCCGGCCGGCTGTCCGCGTCCGGCGAGAAGCCGGCCAGCCACTCGTCGAGGGAGGGCCCGGCGCCGGGACGGGGCCGGCCGCCGTCGGGTTCACCGGAGAACATGGTGACCTGTCCGATGACGGTGTTCATCGTGTACCAGTCGTCCTGGTCGGTCCGCCAGACGCAGCCGGCCCCGACCTCCACGGCATCGATGGCGTAGATGCGGACGGGGCGCGGGTCCGTACCGCTGTCGCTCAGGAGGACGGCGAGGCGTTCCAGTACGGAGAGGCCCCGGGGTCCCGTGCCGACGACGGCGATGGTGTAGTCATCGTGCGGGGGTATGGGGAGGTTCACTGCGATTCTCCTTGTGCCACGAGGGTTGCGGTGTGGGCCGCACGGATCGGTAGCGGTGGGGGGACGGAGAGCGGAGGGCGGCGCGGGAGGCGTGGAGCCGCGGTACAACGCCGGTTTCGCGTCGCGCGGTCACGCCCAGGCGAGGGCGGCGCAGTCGAACGTCGACTGGACGTGGGAGAGCATGTCGATGAGGTCGTCCGCGCGGAGCCGGGAGCTCCGGGGCGGGGCTGCGGCGCGTATCGGCATGGCGCCCACGGAGAGCCACCGCAGTCGCCCGTCGCCGTCGATGTAGCTGCGGGAGCGCTGGGCGTTGTCGGCGTGCAGGCAGTACGGAACGTCCAGACAGCCGCGCGCGAAGGCTTTGACGAGGGCGGTCCCCACGTCCGGGTGGAGGTCCAGAACCGCGTCCACCAGCGTCCGGGCCTCCTCGTACACCCCGTCGTCGGCCGTCTCGCCCGGCGGCGTGGTGTCTGTGTCCGCCGCCGACCGGGCCGCCTCTTCCAATGCCCGGACGTTGTCCTCCACGGTGGGGATGCGATGGGCTTCCGCCGGGGTCTTCACGATGAGGCGTTCGACTCCCGTGCGGGCGGCGAGCGACGCGCTGTGACGCAGCAGAGCGAGCGCGCCCGCCTCGGTCCGGGGGAAGACGCCCATGTACGTGTAGAGCACGATGTGCCAGGAGGACCGGGTCAGTCTCTCCCCGCCGAGCCGGCGCAGCGCCGCGATCGCCGCCACGTCCTGGCCGAAGTCGGTCTGCTGGGCGTAGCTGAGGGAGATGTCGCGCAGTCCGTGCTGCTCGAAGAACATGCCTTCCAGGACGGCCATCGCCACCAGCAGACCCGGTGGGCACAGCTGGCCGAGCAGACAGCCGCCGAAGCTCTCCAGGTGAGCGGTGGGCGAGCGGTCGGCCAGCAGCTCGCAGCAGCGGGCCCAGGCGTCCACCGACCGCGACAGCGGAGTACGGCTGTAGGGCAGGCAGTACGAGACCGGTCCGCCCTCGGTGGCGTCGAGTCCGGAGTCGAGCAGCACCCGGAAGATGTCCAGGGGCAGCGACGAGCCGTGCCGCACCTGGACCGCGAAGTGGCGGCCGCCCAGTCCCGCGGTCAACCACCGGGCGGCAGTGGGCCCATGGGCGACGAGGGGGTAGCCGTTGAGGCTCTCGCCGTTGTCGAGCGCGCGGCGCGCGGAGCCGTGGTCCCCGACTCGGGTGTAGCTGTCCAGCGTGATGGTGCCGACGGTGCGCGACGGCACATCCCGGACCGCCTCCAGGCCACGCCGCATGGCCGGTCCGGTGGGAAATCCCATCCGGGGCTGTACGACCAGCTCACCCGCCGCCTTGGCCGCCGCGACCGCCGCGCCGAACGGCGGTGCGGCCGGCGTGAAGTCGCGAGCGCCGCGCGGAGCGCTCCTCACGCGGCCGCTCCCGCCATGACCGGTGGCGCGGCGGGCCCGCGTACGCGGGCCGGGTCCACATACGCGCGGAACTCCTCGATGGCGGCATCGCCCTCGAAAACGGCCGTGAAACCGGCGGCCAGCAGCTCGGGTCCGTACGTTCCCTCGGCCGCGCCCTCGGTACCGAGCTTGCCGCCGATGACGACGGGGAGCTCCGCGAGGTCCGGCTCCCGTCGCAGCCGGGCGATCAGCCGGCGCCCGTCGAGGAAGCCGTGGCCGTTGACGCTGCTGATCACCAGCAGGTCCGGGCGGTGGCGGCGGCACTCCTGGACAAGGAGCTCGTCCGGCACACAGGCGCCGACGTTGCGCACCTCGTGGTCCAGCTCCTCGAGCAGCAGCTGGAGATACACGAGATTCCAGGTGTGGGAATCGGACGAGACGCTGGATAAAAGGGCTCGGCGGCCTCGGCGGGACGAAGTGGTTTCCCGGTCGGATATGACCGCAGAAGAAGACATGGAGGTTCGCTCCCGTGGAATGAAGGGGGGTCGGAGGTGCTGAGTGCGGTGAATTCGTGGGGATCCGCGGGCCGTTCATGCGTACACCGCCCATAAAGATCGCGCGGCCCGGCACCGTGAGAATACGCCCGAGGCCCCTGCTTTCCGCTCCTTCAGCAACCTGCAATGCAGCTTCATGACCATGATCTGGACTGGATACCGAGCCTGCGGGCGCCCCAGAATCAAGGCGAACCCCCCGACCGAAGAGGGAGCTTTGACCGATGAGTTCGACAGAAGCTGCACCCGGCGTGAAACCGTTCGAGCCGGACGAGAACGGTATGCGCCCGGTGGAGGTGCACTGCCATGGATTCGGGGACGTGGACTTCTCCGACTTCACCCGCGTGGACCTGACCCGCCTCGACAAGTGGTGTGCGGGCGAGGGCGTGCTCGCCCTGCCGACGATGTACCTGCACCGCGACCGCCTCGGCGAGTTCGAGGAGTTCATGCGCCGCTACGCGAGCATGCGCCAGGACGGGCTGCTCCCGCATGTGCCGGGCGTGGCGCTCGAGGGCCCGCTCCTGTCGCACCGGGGCGGCACCCCCACCTCCACCGTCTGGGCGCCCAGCCGTGCGGAGTGGGAGCGGCTGGCCGGCCTGGGTGAGCACGGCCTGGTCTACACGGTCGTCTCGCCCGACGCCTACTCCCCGGAGTCCGTCCTCCATGACGACCCGAACCTGCGCACCAGCGACTTCTCCTGGATCGTGCCGACGCTCCTGGCCCACGGAGTGCGCCCGGCGCTCGGACACTTCACCCGTGACGACCCCCGGCGCAGCGCGGACACGGTGGACGCCATCGTGGAGACGGCCTACCAGTCGGAGTGGAACGGCACCGGGGTGCGGGTGACGACCGACCACCTGTTCAACGACATGCCGCTCAACATCCGGCACGCCTTCCGGACGGAGCGGGCCCGCCGGGAGCGCGACCGGATCATCGAGTCGTACGACGTGCCCAACTGGACCCTCGACAACATCAGCGAGGTTGCGGGCCCCGTGCCGGGCGCCATCATCCGGCAGGCGGTCAACTGCCGCATCGCCGCGTGCATCAATTTCGACGGCGAGCACGTGGACCTGGCCCTGGCCACCCGCGCCGTCCAGCTGATGGGGCCGCGCAACGCGATGATCATGACCGACCGGTGCGACTCCGCCCGGCTCGGCGGCCGGCCGCTGCACCACACCGGTGACAACGGGCTGTGGTACGAGGAGAACGGCGTCGTCGCGGCCGGCTCGCAGCCGCTGGCCCTGCACATCGCCAACGCGAAGGCCAACGGTCTGTCGGACGAGGACATCGGCTTCCTCACCACCCGCACCGCGTACCGCACCTTCGGTATCACCGCCGGCGCCGAAGCGGTCGGTGTGGCCGCCTGACCCCATTCCGCCCCTTCAACGGCGCGGCCGGCGTTCCCCCGGCGCCGGCCGCGTCTCCCCCCACGAACAAATCCCGGAGCATTTTCCGTGAGTTCTTTCATTCTCCTGGGGCGGGCCGGCCATGCCATTTCGACAGAACAGGATGGGGACGTGTTCGATCACATCGCGGACGCGATGAAACAGCCGGATGTGGTCCGGCTGGACCGCAACACCTATGTGTTGCGCTTCGAGATGATGAAACTTCATTCGGCCCTCGAAGCCGTCCGTCAGCTGCTGGCTACTGGTGTCGTCAAGCCCGGTGACACATTGATGGACAGCTCCAGTGGCACCTACGGCTATTCACTGGCGCTGGCCTGTCACAAGTACGGCATGAAGTGCCGCATCGTCTGCTCGACAAAGGTCGACGCCCAGGTGCGCCGCCAGTTCGAAATGCTGGGCGCCCAGGTCGACCAGGTGGAGATACCCCCCGGACCGCTGGTCGACAAGATGGACCAGGGCGCCCGCCTGGAGCGGGTGGCCCGGATCCTCGACACCGAGGACGACGTCCACTGGATGCAGCAGTATCACGACGACGTGCACTACCTGGGCTACCGCGAGTGCGCCGAGCTGCTGCAGAAGGAGTTCGGCGGCGAACCGCTCACCCTGGTAGGCGGCGTCGGAACCGGTGCCTCGACCGGCGGCCTCAGCACCTATCTGCGCGAGCTCAACAGCGACATCGAGCTCGTCGGCGTTCAGCCCTTCGAGAGCGTCACCTTCGGCAGCGACCCGGTCGAGGACCCGGTGGCAAGCATCTCCGGCATCGGAAGTCCCATTGTCATGCGGAATGTGCGCTACGAGCTGTACGACCGAGTGCACTGGATCGGCTTCACCAGCGCGGTGGCCGCCACGATCGACCTCTTCCGCCGCCACGGCGTCTACGCGGGGATGTCCTCGGGCTGCAACTACCTCGCCACCCGGTGGGAGGCCGCACGTGACCCCGAGCGCCCCTGCGTCTTCGTCGCCGCGGACACGGGACACCGCTACGCGGAGAACGTCTACGCCCGTTCCCCGGTCGCCGGAAGCGTCGAGGGCCTGATGCCCGCGTACATCGACACCTTGGAACAACTGACCTTCCCCTGGTCGGTCATGGACTGGAGCCGCCGGCCCTTCCACCCCCGAAGCAAGGAGAACCACCGGTGAACACACCCCCGGGCCGGAACGTCATCGCTCTGGAGTGGCTGCAGTTCGGCCTGGGCCGGCTCGTGGCCGCGGCTGCCGAGCAAGGCCTGACCGTCCATCTCCTGACCTGTGACCGGTCGGAGTACCTGCACGAACTGTCCACGGTCGACAGCCCCCACCTGGTCGTCCATGACGTGAACACCCACGATGTGGCGGAGGTCGTCGGCACGATCCGCCGGATCGGCGACGTGGCGGGTCTCGTCAACACCACCGACAGCTGGAGCCTGGTGGCCCTCGCAGTCCGTGAACAACTGGGCCTCGCCGGACAGGACCCCGCCTGCGTGCGCCTGGTCCGCGACAAGGCCCGGTTGCGCCGGTTCCTGTACGAGCACGGGCTCTCCCGCGTCGACGGGGCCCCCGTCACCGCCGACGACGACGCCACGGCCCTGGCCGCCCGGGTCGGTCTGCCCCTCGTTGTGAAGGACAGTGCCGGCACCGGCAGCGAGCACGTCTGGCTGGCCCGTACCCTCGACGAACTCACCGCCGTGCTACCCGAGTCCCGGCGCCGCAACCTGCGCGGACAGCTGACCGCCGAACCGTACTTCCTCGGTCCGCTGTACAGCATCGAGACCCTCAGCTGGGAGGGCCGGACCCGGGTGCTCGGCGTCAGCAGCCGCGTCCTGTCCCCACCGCCGATGTTCCGTGAGGAGGCGCTCGGCTTCCCCGTCGCTCTGCCCCCCGCCATGGCGAAGGACGCCGAGCAGTGGATCGAGCAGGTGCTCAAGGCCGTGGGGTACACCGAAGGCTTCGCCCACACCGAATTCATCATGACCGACCACGGTTTCGAGGTCGTCGAGATCAACCCCCGGCTCGGCGGAGCCCTGCTCGGCGAGGAGATCTCGCAGACGCTGGGCATCAACCTCTACGCGACCTTCCTCGACCTCGTACTGCGGCGGCGCCCCGCTCTCCTGGACGCGCCACTGACACCGGCCCACGGCGCCGCCCATGCGCGGCTCTACGCCCCGCGATCGGGGGTCTTCCTGGGGTGTGAGGGCCAGGAGACGCTCACCGGCCACCCGGGCGCGCCCGTCCTCCATCCGGCGCTGCCGGCCGGCGCGACCGTGCGCTCGGTCGCCCACCAGGACGGCTGCGTCGCCGTGCTGTTCGCCACGGGGGCCACATCCGAACTGGCCCTGCAGAACGCGCTGTCCGCTGCCGGTGAGGTGCATGTCCGTATGGAGGGTGACGGCCGTGGATGAGCGCACTCCTCATCTCCTCGTACTCAGCGGCTGGGCCGGAGTGCTCGAAACCGCCCTGTCCCTGGGGTTCGACGTCAGTTTCATCGGGTCCACCGACGACTTCACTCCGCGCGACCGGGATGTCCTCGACCGCTGCCGGTTCGTGTACGAGATACCCGCCGAGCAGATCGTCGCCGCCCTGGAGGCCGCCCGCCTCATCCACGCGAAGCACCCCCTGGACGCCAGTGTGTCCTTCGGCGAGTTCGGCCTGGAGAGCTCCGCCGTCATCGCCGACGCGCTGGGCATCAGGGGCTTACCCCTGGCCTCCGTGGCGGCCACCCGCTACAAGGACAGGATGCGCGGCATCCTCGCCGACCACCCGCAGCTCGCGCTCGGCTGGGCCCGGGTCGCCGACGCCGAGGGTCTCGCGACGTTCCACGCCAGCCACGGCCTGCCCCTGATCGTCAAGCCCGTCGCCGGGTCGGGAAGCGTCGGGGTACGCCAGATCAGCACCCCCGACGAGCTCCGCGCCGTGCTGGACGACGCCGGGTTCTGGATCGAAGGGCCCTATCTGGCCGAGGAACTCGTCGAGGGAGAGGTGCTCTACAGCGTTGAGACCGTGACGCTCGGCGGCCAACACGCCGTCGCCGGGATCTCGCTGTGCCGGCTGGCCCCTTACCCCAACCTCGCGATCACCGAAATCTCGGTGCCGCCGCCGGCTCCCCACGACCGGCCCATTCAGAGCATCAGCCGCACGGTCCTGGCCTTTCTCGACGCCATCGGCCACACCTGGGGCCTCACCCACACCGAGGTCAAAGTGGCCCCCGACGGACGGCCGGTGATCATCGAGTCCCAGACCCGCATCGGCGGCTTCCGGATCTTCCGGATGGTCGAACACGCCGGCGGAGTCGACGAGATCGCCACCGTACTGCGCAGCCTCCTGCCCGGCGGCGAGAGTGTGACCTCCCCCCACCTGCCCCCGACCACCGCCGTCGGGATGGTTGTCTCCCTGATCCCGCCGGCGAAGCGGGTCCGCCGCACCGCCGACGCCGAACTCCTGCGCGCTGTCGAGGGAGTGGACGACTTCGAGATCGGCATCCGTCCGGGCGAGGTGCCGCTGCCTGTCGCCGCCAACACCAAGCGGCCCGGGCTGATCTGGCTGCGCCTGCCCGACCATGCCGCGGCGGAGCGGACGAAGCAGGCGATCGCGCGGACCTACTGGGTCGAATTCGAGGACGGCGATGTCTGGCATCCGTCGTTCTGAGAAGCGGGCCGGACCGGCCGGGCTCCCCACCAGCCTGTGCCCGGGGCGCCGTTCATCCCCGCGCGGCTCTACTCGTACGCCCGGTCCGGCGGCGGTGCGGAGCACTTCTACCTGTACGCCGCCCTCCAGGGCCTTGCCGCCACGGCCCTCGCCGCCACGGCCCTCGTCGTCCTGATGACACGCGTCCGGCCGGCCCGCCGCCGTGCGGGCGTCGCCCGGCTTCCCGCCGCCGAAGCTCCTCACGGAAACGGTTGAACCCCATGGATCAGCTCACGGACACCGGACGGCGCGGTCCGGCCACCACCCCGACGACCGTGACCCGGCTGCGCCGGGCGATCAGCCTCTTCTTCGCCCTCGACGGTTTCGTGTTCGCGGGATGGGTCGTCCGCATCCCCGCCATCAAGGAGCAGGTCGACGCCTCGGCCGGCGCCCTCGGACTGGCCCTGCTGGGCGTGTCGGTGGGCTCCGTCACCACGATGCTGCTCGCCGGCCGGTTGTGCCGGCGCTACGGCAACCACCGGGTCACGGTGGTGACCGCGGCCATGCTCTCGCTGTCGGTCACCCTGCCCCCGCTGACTCACTCAGCCCCGCAACTCGGCCTCGTACTGCTGGTCTTCGGGGCCGCATACGGGGGGCTCAACGTGGCCTTCAACGCGGCGGCCGTGGAACTGGCGGAGGCCGTCCGGCGCCCGATCCTCCCCTCGTTCCACGCGGCCTTCAGCGCCGGCGGACTGGCGGGTGCCGGACTCGGCGGAATCCTTGCCCCCCACCTGAGCCCGCTGAGCCACCTGGTGCTGCTGACGCTCACCGGACTCGTCGTGACCGCCTGCGCGGGCCGGGTGCTGCTGCGCACGCCGGCGCCGGCCGCCGGCAGCGACCTGCGGGGCGCCCCGGCGGAGGAGCGGCGGGAGCACGATCGGACGGCCCCGGGCCGTGCGCGGCTGTTCATCACCGTCTACGGACTGATCACCCTCTGCACGGCGTACGGCGAGGGCGCGATGGCCGACTGGGGCTCGCTGCACCTTTCCGGTGACCTGCACACGGGACCGGGCACGGCGGCGGCCGGGTACGCAGTCTTCGCGCTGACGATGACGGTCTCCCGGATGTCGGGCACCTGGTTTCTCGAACGGCTGGGCGGCACCCGCGTCCTGGTGTCCGGAGGCCTCCTCGCGGCCCTGGGGATGCTCGTGGGCGCCCTGGCTCCGCAGTTGTGGCTGGTGCTGCTGGGCTACGCGCTGACCGGGCTGGGCCTCGCCAACGTCTTCCCCATCGCGGTCGGCGGTGCCGGCGCCCTCGGTGGCTCCCAGGGCGTCGCGGTGGCGTCCACCCTGGGGTACTCCGGCATCCTGCTCGGCCCGCCGTGCATCGGGTTCCTCACCGAGGGCTTCGGACTGCCGAGGGCTCTGACCACGATCGCCGCGCTGGCCGCCGTGGCGGCCCTGCTCGGGCACCTGCTCCACCGCGGCCGGCGCGGACGGACGCCGGCATGACGCCACGGCCCCCGTCCCCGGCCGACGCACACCGTGCCATGAAGAAGGAGGCCCAATGGCCGTCAAAGGCTGCATGTTCGACTTTTCCAGCACGCTCTTCCACCTGGAGGACGCGGAGAGCTGGCTGCGCGCCGTCGTCGAGGACTCCGGCCGGACCGTCCATGACCACGACGTGCGTCTGTGGGCACGACGGCTGCGGGACTTCGGAGCGGTGCCCGGCGGCCCCGCGCCCCGCGACGCCGGCCCCGAACTGACGCGGCTCTGGCAGGAGCGGGACCTGGACGCCGTACGGCACCGGGCGGCGTACACCGGTCTGCTGCGCGCGGCGGGGCTGCCCTGGCCCGAACTGATCGACGCCCTCTACGAACGCCATATGACCGCCCCCGCCTGGCAGCCCTACCCGGACGCCATGGAGGTGCTTGCCGCACTGCACGGCAACGGGGTGGGGGTGGTGGTGGTGAGCAACATCGGCTGGGACCTGCGTCCCGTCTTCCATCACCACGGGATGGACGCGTACGTGGACGCCTATGTGCTCTCCTTCGAGCACGAGATCCAGAAGCCCGACCCGAACCTCTTCCGGGTGGCCTACCAGCAACTGGGCCTGGCCCCGGGCGACGTGGCGATGATCGGCGACGACCGGCTGGCCGACGCCGGAGCGGCGGCCCTGGGCTCGCCCGTCCACTTCGTGGACCCACTGCCCGTCGCCGACCGGCCCGACGCCCTGCGCGGAGTTCTCAAACACCTGTTGTGACCCGAGACCGCGCCGCGTTCCCGCACCGAAAACCCGCTGACACCGGAACGATTGGGAAAGAAGGACCATGCCCCTCACCCCCAGCGACAGCGCTCCTCGTATCGCCCTGGTCGGCGCCACCGGGGCCGTCGGCACCACCCTGATCCAGCTCATCGAGGAGCGCGGGTTCCCCTATCGGGAGATCCACCTCGTCGCCTCTCCGCGCTCGGCCGGCCGGGAACTGACCGTCGACGGCCGCACCTGCCAGGTGGAGTCCCTCGACACCTTCGACTTCTCCACCGTCGACCTTGCCTTCTTCTCCGCGGGCAGCTCGGTCAGCCGGAAGTGGGTGTCCCATGCGACCGCGCAGGGCGCCCTGGTCATCGACAACACCAACGCCTTCCGGATGGACCCCGGCACGCCGCTGGTCGTACCGCAGGTCAATGCCGGCGAACTGGACCGGCGGCCGGCCAGTGGCATCGTCGCCAACCCCAACTGCTCCACCATCCCGCTGGTCCGCCTTCTGCGGCCCGTCGAGGACAGGTGGGGGATCCGGCGGGCCGTGGTGAGCACTTATCAGGCAGCGTCCGGGCGGGGCCACTCCGGGATCGCGGAGCTGAAGGAGGCCAGCCGGATCGCGCTGGAGGATCCCGCGGCCCAGCCGCCCGCCGTCGAGTTCACCCCCGCACTCGCCTTCGACGTCATCCCTTTCATCGACGAGCTGCTGGACTCCGGATTCACCCTGGAGGAGCAGAAGATGCTCCAGGAGTCCCGCAAGATCCTTGGCCTTCCTCATCTCGACCTGACCACCACCTGCGTGCGCGTTCCCGTGGTCAACAGCCACTCCGAAGCGGCCTGGATCGAGTGCGACGACGTAGTGGAGCGGGACGAACTCGCCCGGCTGCTCGGCGCGCAGCCCGAGGTCACCGTCCACGACAAGGACGTCATCGGCGCCTTCCCCACGCCCCGCACGGCCGGCACGCCCGATCACGTCCACGTCGGCAGGATCCGGGTAGCCCCGCACAACCCGCGAGGCTTCTGGCTGTGGGTCGTGGCGGACAACCTGCGCATCGGCGCCGCCCTGAACGCGTTGCAGATCGCGGAGGCGCTCACGGAACGGGGAACGCTGTGACCGCCGTCGTCCCCGCCGTGCTGAAGTTCGGCGGCTCCAGCTTCGCCGCGCCCGCCGCGTACGAGGAGCTGGCCCACGCCCTGTCGGCACGGATCGACGCCGAGGCCCGCCCGTTGGCGGTTGTGGTCAGCGCCATGCCGGGGGAGACCGAGAGGCTGCGTGAACGGCTGCATGAGGTCGACCCCCATCCCTCGGACGACCGTGTTGCCGGCCTGCTCACCCTTGCCGACACGATCAGCGCCCAGCTGCTGACCGCCGCGCTGCACCGCCTCGGCAGGCCGGCCACCGTGTTGGCCGGGCACGAGGCCGGGTTCACCACTGACGAGACCTTCATGTGGGCCCGGCTGCGGCACATCGACCCGAAGCCCCTGAAGCACGCTCTCACCGCGCACCAGGTGGTCGTCGTCCCCGGCGGGCAGGCCGTCGACGGCCGAGGACGGCCCACCTGGCTGGGCAAGAACAGCTCCGACCTGTCGGCGGTCGCTGTGGCCGTCGCCCTCGGCGCCGAGCACTGCGAGATCCACTCCGATGTCGCGGGCATCCACAGCTGCGACCCGAACAAGGTCACCGGCACCCGGCTGCTGGACCACGTCTCGTACGACGATGCCGCCGCCATGTCCCGGCTGGGGGCCAAGGTGCTGCACCGCCGTGCCGTACGTCTCGCCGAACGGAACGGCGTCACGATCATCTGCCGTCACAACAAGCAACCGTTCCTGCCCGGCACCGTCATCGGCACCGGCGGCGGCCCGACCGGCGTGGTGGTCCTCAACCTCCGCTCCCTCGTGCTCCGTTACCCGGATCACCGGTCGGCGGACCGGGCACACCGCGCGTTCCGCTCCGACGGAGTGGACACGGTCCGACTGGACGACAGCCCCGCGGTGGCGCTGATCGGCGGCTACGTGGACCAGCAGGAGTCCCAGCGCCGCCACGGCCTCGTACCAGGACAGGTCGTCGGAATCCCCGTGACCGAGATCAGCGGAGGGCACACCACCGTCCACGTCGCCGCCGACGAGGACGAGGCGGTGCGGCTCGCCCGGAAACTCCACGACAACCTCCCTGCGCCCGCCGCCACCCCCACCGATGCACCGGCCATCCGACGACCAGCAGGAGTACGTTCATGACCGTCAACGCGTCCGCATTCGCCACGGAACCCACGCTCATCGAGATCGACCTGTCCGACCGTGTCCGCGACAGCCTCGGTGCGGAACTGGCCGCCACGCCCGACCCGACCCGGAACTTCGACTGGTCGATGGCCCGCTACCAGCAGGTCTTCGCCCAGCTGCCCACCGAGACGCTCCAGCAGATCCTGGACTTCGGCAGGCACCCCGACACCCCCGGCGTGGGCTACGTCCGCAACCTCCCCGTCGACGAACGGCTGCCCGAAACACCCCGGGACGGCAAGCCCAGCCCGGACAAGGCCACGTTCGTGGTCGAGGGTGTGCTGCTGGGTCTGAGTGGCCTGATCGGGGAGCCGGTCGGATTCATGACGGAGAAGAACGGTCAGTTGGTGCACGACGTGATACCCGTAGAGGGCGGGGCCATGACGCAGACCAACCAGGGATCCTCCGTCTTCCTCAACTTCCACAACGACGTCGTCCATGACGCGATCGGCCGCTACGACGTCGCCAGCCCCGACTTCCTCGTCCTCAGCTGTCTGCGCGCCGATCACGACGGGGTGGCGCGCACGTACTACGCCGACGCCCGCGACATCTGCCGTGCCGTCGACGAGCGGACGCTGGAGACTCTCCGCAGCCCCCTGTTCCGGATGAACGCCCCCGGCAGCTACGTCCGTGATGTCGCGGGCGGGGCCGAGGTGCTGTCCGAGCCGGTCCCCATGATCAGCGGACCCGGAGCCTTTCCCGAGGCTGCCGCCGCCGCCAACGGCGTCCGCCCGATGAACGACAGCGCGCGGTCCGCCCTCGACCGTCTCCAGGCGGCCTGCCGGGAGGTGGCGCACGAGGTGTTCCTGCGCCCCGGGCAGGCGCTGCTGATCAACAACCGCAAGGGCCTGCATGCGCGTTCGCGCTTCACCGCACGCTACGACGGGCGGGACCGCTGGCTCCAGCGGACCTATGTGCGGCGCAACCAGTGGGACATCCGCTACCGGGCCGCCGCCGGCCGCCGCCGCCTCCACTGACCACTCACGACGCCCGCCCACGACACACGAGGCCGACCCTCCATGACCAATGTCGCAGTGATCAATTACAGCCCCTGGCTCGACTATGCCGCCATGTTCCCGGACCTGGCCGACAGCCTTCAGGTGTTCAGTCACCACGAGCTGAAGAACACCGAAAATCTGGCCCGGTACGAGTACGTCGAGGACTGCGAGTCCGTGCCGTATGTGGAACTGATGATTCGCCGGCTTGCGCGCGAGCAGCCGTTCACCCACATCATCACGGACAACGAGTACGACCTCGAACGGGCCGCCCGTATCCGGGAGGACTTCGGCATTCCCGGCCAGTCCTCGGCCAGCGCCCTGTCGTTCCGCGACAAGGTCGTGATGAAGGAGGTCGCGAGCCGTACCGTCCGTACGCCCCGCTTCGCCCGGCTGACCACGATTGTCGACCTGACCGACTTCATCGGCGAGGGCACGTACCCCGTGGTCGTCAAACCCGTGAAGCAGGGTGGCTCACGCGACATCGTGGTGCTGCGGGGCGAGGAGGACCTCGTGGCGTTCAGTCGCCGGCCCTGGCGCGAGGACCTCATGGTCGAGGAATTCGTCGAGGGCCCGATGTACCACGTCGACGCGGTGTTGGCGGACGGCTACCGGTTCGTCGCCTCCTCCCGCTATCTGCGCAGCTGCCTCGGAGTGTTCTCGGGGCAGAACAACGGCTCGGTGCAGCTGCGCCCGGGGGACACGTTCGCCGGACGTCTCGAGGAGTACTTCGACCGCTTGCTCGAAGCCTTCGACACCCCGGAGGTCAGTGCGTACCACCTCGAGGTGTTCCACACCCCCGAGGACGAGCTGGTGCTGTGCGAGATCGCCGCACGCGTCGGTGGTGACCGCATCCCCGCCCTGACCCGCGCCAGCTACGGCGTGGACCTGCACACCGCCGTGCTGCGCCAGTCATGCGGCCTGCTCGTCGACGCGCCACCGACCGCCCCGCCCGCCGAGGTGCACGGTTCGGTCTCCATCCTGCCGCAGGGCCGCCCGGTGCGCGCGCCCGGCAGGCCGCCGTTCGACTGGGTGCGGCACTACGAGGTGAACGAACGGCTCGAACTCGGCGCGGTGACGACCTACAGCGCCTCACACCTGTGCTTCGTCATCGTGAGCGGCGCCGACACCGCCCAAGTGGAGGAGCGTCTCCTCGAGGCCGAGGCCTGGCTTCTGGAGAACCTGGAAGAACCAGAAGCGCCGGGCGCGTGAACGGCATTCCCCACCGCCATACCCCGTCCGAGAAAGTCGAGTTAGGTGCCCTACAAGATCCTGGTCCTGGTGTCGGAGGCGTCCAAGTTCAAGCTGGACAACCACTCGATCATTCCCAGCGCCCTCCACCGGGAAGGCCATGACGTCCACATAGGTGATATCGACACGCTCGGCGTGCACGACTCCGTCGTCGTGTGCGACCGGATGCAGCTCTCGGAGGAGTTCGTCACCGGTGGTGAATTCCCGAAGCTGAGCGAGCCCCATGCCTCCGCCGAGGACTTCGACCTGGTGTGGGTTCTCGCGGGCACGCACCCCGAGGCGGCCACCGACTACTTCCAGCTGCTGTGGCTGCTCAACCAGCGGGTGCCCTTCGTCAACGACGCGTCCGCGCTCTTCTACCTCAACACGAAGATCAACCTCGGCGCCGTTGTGCCCCCCGAGCATCTGCCGGTCTCCTACGTGTCCAACGACTTCGACTTCCTCAACGGGCTCGTCGAGTCCGACACCGACCGCTCCTGGGTCATCAAGCCGACCAACGGCGGTTGCGGCGCGGATGTCTATGTCGTGAACGAGAAGGACCGCAACCGTTCCGCGCTGCTGAGTTCCGCAACGGGCAACGCGACGTCGCGGTACGTCAGTTATGGGCGCGAGATCATCGGAATGGCCAAACGCCACACTGCGGTCCAGGAGTACATTCCCAACGTACGCACCAATGAGAAGCGTGTGATCCTCGCGGGCGACACCCCGGTCTCCGGCTTTCTCCGCTTCCACCGCGAGAACGACAACCGGGCCAACGCCACTGTGGGAGCACGCTACGAGGTGCTGCAACTCACCCCCGAGGAGCGTGAGTTCGTACGCCGGCTCGGCAAGCGCATGATGGACCACGGCATTTTCTACGTGGGCGTCGACCTCGCCTTCCCGTATGTGATTGAGATCAACATGGAGAACCCTGGCGGACTGAACTATCACCGGCGCGTCACGGGCGAGGACCAGTCGTCCGAGGCCGTCAACACGGTGCTGGCCGCCCTGCGCACCGCCGGAAAGCTGTCATAAGACCTGGGGCGATAGCGGACAGTCACCGTTCGACGTGCGGGGGTGACGAGGTCCTGGTTCGCTGGTTGAGCCCGCTCTCCCTACTGTCAAGGAGTGACAATGAGCGTTGCAGGCGAATCCCGAGGTCGATCGCAGCAGATGCGCGACAAGGCACAGCAGCTGTCCGAAGCTGCGGAGCGCGCGACTGACCCGCAGGAGCGTCAGAAGCTGCAGGAGAAGGCGCGCCGACTGAAGGAGCAGAGCCAGCAAGAGGGCTCGATGGGCTCGATGGGCTCGATGGGTGGGCAGGAGCAGTCCCCGCCTGCGTGAAGCACCTGGCCATCACAGGCCCATGGCCTCCAGTCCGCCGTGCGGACTGGAGGCCATCGGCAGGCAAGGTACGGAAAGGCAGGAATGACCGTGAGTAGCGATCAGCAGGAAACGACACCGGTCGTCGTCACGCTCAGCGATTGCTCGAAGGAGGACGCCGACACCGTCTTCCGCGTGCTGGCGCAGTCCTTCACCTCGGACCGTGCCGATGACGATGCACCGCAGTACACGTCCCACCCGCACACAACCGTGTGGACCTCGACGTTCGAGGTGAGCCCCACGCACGCCCCTGCCGTACCTGTGCAGTTGACAGCACCGTGCGTAGTCGGTGTGCAGGGCACCTACTGGGGGGTGGACCGGCTGGGCGAGACGCTGGCAGCCGCGTTCGTCGTGCAGGTGGAGGGAATGGCCGCCGGCGATCAGGAGAAAGACGTCCAGATGCGACTCGAGAGCGGAATCCGCTAGTCCGGTCCAGGAGACACCAGGCAGGCCCGGAAGCCGCCAGTGCGGAGAGTCCGCCAGTACGGCCCGGCGTCCGCCAGTGCGTCCGGGAAGCCGACTGTCCGGCCCGGCGTCCGCCAGTGCGTCCGGCCCGGATGTCCGGCCGACACCCGGGCGCTCTGCGTTGCCAGACCGTCCGTACCGCGCAAGTGTCGAAAGACCGAGCTCGAGGAGGACAGCTCCATGCCCATCGCCACGGTGAATCCCGCCACCGGAGAGACGCTCAGGACGTTCGACGCGCTCGGAGCCGAGGAGATCGAACGGCGCCTGGCGCTCGCCGTGACCGCCTTCGGGCAGTACCGCACCACGGAGTTCAGCCGGCGGACGGAGTTGCTCAACCGCGCCGCGGACCTTCTGGAACACGACCAGCAGGACATCGCCCGCACCATGACCACCGAGATGGGCAAGACGATCGTGGCCGCCCGCGCGGAGGCGGCGAAGTGCGCGAAGGCGATGCGCTGGTACGCCGCGCACGCCGAGGAACTCCTCGCCGACGAGCATCCTTCGGCCGCCGACCTGAAGGACTCCGGTGCCTCCCGCGCCAGCGTCCGCTACCGTCCGCTCGGCGTTGTCCTGGCCGTGATGCCGTGGAACTTCCCGCTCTGGCAGGTCGTACGGTTCGCGGCCCCCGCGCTCATGGCCGGCAACGTCGGCCTGCTCAAGCACGCTTCGAACGTGCCGCAGACCGCTCTGTACCTGGAGGGCCTCTTCCGCCGGGCCGGCTTCCCGGAGGGGTGTTTCCAGACGCTGCTCGTGGGATCCGGCGCGGTCGAGAACATCCTGCGCGACCCCAGGGTGGCTGCTGCGACACTCACCGGAAGCGAGCCGGCCGGGCGCTCCGTCGCCGCCATCGCCGGCGACGAGGTGAAGAAGACCGTACTGGAACTCGGCGGCAGCGACCCCTTCGTCGTGATGCCGTCGGCCGATGTCGAACGCGCGGCCCGGACTGCGGTGACGGCCCGGGTGCAGAACAACGGCCAGTCCTGCATCGCGGCCAAGCGCTTCATCGTACACGCCGACGTGTATGAAGACTTCTGCGAGCGTTTCACCGCGGGAATGCGGGAGTTGACCGTCGGCGACCCGATGCAGGAGTCCACCGATGTCGGCCCGCTCGCCAGCGAACAGGGCCGTACGGATCTCGAAGCGCTGGTCGACGACGCCCTGAGCCTCGGCGCGACGGCACGGTGCGGAGCCAAGCGTCCCGAGAAGCTGGACCGGGGCTGGTACTACGAGCCCACCGTCCTCACTGACATCTCCGTCGGCATGCGGATCCACCAGGAAGAGGCCTTCGGCCCGGTGGCCACGGTCTACCGCGCGGCCGGCCTCGACGAGGCGTTGGCCATCGCCAACGACACTCCCTTCGGACTGAGTTCCAATGTGTGGACCCGCGACGAAGGGGAAGTGGAGCGTTTCGTGAGCGACATGGCCGCCGGCGGCGTCTTCTTCAACGGAATGACGGCCTCCCACCCCGCGCTGCCCTTCGGTGGCGTCAAGCGCTCCGGCTTCGGCAGGGAGCTGTCGAGGCACGGTATCCAGGAGTTCTGCAATGTCACCACGGTGTGGCACGGCGCCGAGCCGGACGAGACCAGCTGATCGGACGACGCAGCTGACCCCCGGCAGACCTCTCGCCCGGACATGGGGCCGAGGTCGCGGCCGGACGGATCGCCGGGGCCGTTCGCGACGATTCGAACAAGCCGATCCGCGGCCCACTCACCCGTGTCGCTGTTGGGCCGAACGGGTGAGGGGGGCGAGGATGGGGCGCATGAGTAGGTACGAGAGGTACGACGTCACCGACGAACAGTGGGAGGGGCTGGCGCAGGTCGTCCCATTGCGCAGCCGTAACGAGTGGCCTTCGCGGGTCGACCACAACACGATCCCGCAGGACTACGCGGCCGCCGAGCAGCGTCGTTTTGTCGTGCTGCGGGTGCAGGTCTTCGCCGACGCGCGCGAGGTCGCCGAGTATCTCGTCGCCCAGATCCCGGTACTGCTGGACCTCACCAGTGCCGAAACCGAAGTGGCCAAGCGCATCCTGGATTTCAGCAGTGGAGTCGTCTTCGGTCTTGGCAGCGGGATGCACCGGGTCGACCGGAATGTCTTCCTGCTCGCCCCGGTCGGCACGGAGGTCGAGGGGATCGCCGCCGCCGTCCCCCGTTCGTAGGAAGGTCATCGAGGCGGAACGGTTCGGCGCATTTCCTGCTGCGTACCGTCCCGCTCATGGACGTAACCACGTTGCTCAACGGCGCGAACTGCACCCGCCCCACAGTCACCGAACTGCGGCTCTCCGCCTTCAAATCGCACCGGGGCGTGGTCCTGCCCCTCGGTCCGCTGACCCTCTTCGCGGGCGCGAGCGGCAGCGGCAAGTCGAGCGTCCTGCAGATGTACGAGGCGCTGGCGCGGCTCGGCGCGGGCGACGAGCTCGAAACGGCCTTCCCGGAACCCGCGGCCTGTGTGCCGGAGTGGGCGGAGGCCGACGGGCAGGGCCGACGGGGATTTCGGATCGGCTGCACGGTCGACGGCCCGGCCGGTCCCGTACAGCTCGATCTCGCAGTACAGGCGGAACCCGAACTGCGCGTGGTGGGCGAGCGGCTGACCAGCGGCGGGCGCACCCTGCTGACCACCGCGCTGCGCGATCCCGGACGGTCCTCGGTACAAGCTGCCTGGCACACGGCGGGCGCCGCGACCGTGACGCGGGCCCCGCTGCCGGACGACCGGCTCGGCACGGCGCTGCTGCCGCTGCGCGTGGCCGGCAAGACGCAAGGCCAGTTACAAGTCCTCGCTGCTGCCGAGCAGGTCATCGTGGCACTGCGGTCGGTCTTCGCCTGTGACCCGCAGCCGCAGCGGATGCGCGAGCCGGTGGCGGCGGGGGAGGGGAGGCTGCGGCGCGGCTGCGACAACCTGGCGGAGGTGCTGCACCGCACGCGGAGCCAGTGCGCCAAACGGCATGCCCGGCTGGCCGCGGCGGCGCGGGTGGGATGCGCGGGAGACGTCGCGGATCTGGCCGTCGAAGAGCTCGGCGACGGGACGGTACGGGCGCTGCTCGGCCGGAGCGGTGCGCGGGGAGCGACGCCCGTGGGGCGGCTCGGCGAGGGCGAGTTGAGATATCTGGCGCTGGCGCTGGTACTGCTCACCGGGCCGGGGGTGCTGGCCATGGACCAGGCGGCCGAGGTGCCGGCGGCGTACCAGTCGCTCACCGTTCTGGCGGACGGCTTCGACCGTTGCCTGGACCCACGGCAGTCGCGCGAACTGCTGTCGCTGGGCGCGGAGATGTGCGCGCGCGGGCACATCCGGCTGGTGGGGGCGGTCGCCGATGCGTCGTATGCGCGCGGGGTGGACGGTGTGACGGTGGTAGACCTGGTGCCGTGACGAGAGAAGACGGACTGGATGTGGCGGGGTTGCAGCGCAGGCTGGCCGAGTTCGCGGCGGCGCGGGACTGGCAGCCTTACCACACCCCGAAGAACCTGGCGGTGGCGCTGAGCGTCGAGGCGTCCGAACTGGTGGAGATCTTCCAGTGGTTGACGCCCGAGCAGTCGGCGCGAGTGATGGAGAAGGAGGGGGCGGCGCACCGGGTGCGGGACGAGGTCGCGGATGTGCTCGCGTATCTGCTGCAGTTCTGCGAGGTGCTCGGGATCGACGCGCTGGCGGCGCTCTCCGACAAGATCGACCGGAATGAGATTCGCTTCCCGGCGAGGTGATTTTCGACCGGTTCGCGGCCCCTCCACGCAGGCCTTCGTCACTCTATGGAGTTGTTGAGTTATCCACAACGGGCTTGGTGTCCACAGATTTCCGAATTCCCCTGGCTTTCAGGCTCAACGACCTTCACTCTGGGTAATGAACTGAGTGGGCAGAAAGTCGTACGAGCGGGGGTGGCGTACACATGGATGCGGAACGGCTGATCGGGCTCAGTCGGCACGCCTTGGCGCAGAGCCGGGCAGTGCCGGACATCGTCGCCGAGGCCTGGCAGGCGCAAGCCCTCGCCCAGGCGATCGGCAGCCGGCTGGCGCTGTACGGGCCACTGGAGCTGAGAAGCGAGGCGCGCGGGCTCAGCGAGATCGGTGGTCGAGGGTGCGGGGTGCTCGACCATCCGATGGTGCGCAGCGGCGGGGTCCGTGCCGCGCAGCTGTCCGAGGTGGTGGATGCGCGGCGGACATTGATCGGGCTGGGAGTGCTGTTGGGCGATGTGGGGATCGCTCTGGTCGGGGTCGCGTGCGCCACCGACGAGGAGGGGCTGTACTGGCAGTGCATCGAGGCGATAGACGCCGCTGACGAGTCGAGCGACCGGGTGCGGGGAATGCTGCGCAGGCTCGCGGTGCGGGATTCGGAGAGACCGCCCGACACCATCCGGGGCAGAGCCGGGCCGGTGGCTGCGCGGGAGGGGATTTCGGACTCGCCTCCCTCACCTCCCCCCGCGCCGCCTCGATTGCTTACCCCGCGCTCCTCACCTTCCTCGCCTTCTTCGCCTTCTTTGTCCGACTCGGTGGAGGAAGCGGATGAGATGGATGCGGTGGACTCGGCGGCGGGGCCGTCGTGACCTCGGGTACGGCTTCCTTCGGGCCGCCGGGTTGACGGTTTTCACCCGAGCGAGCCGGTGGGGGCATGGCAGGGACGGTGGGGTTGACGGCCGTACGAAGGTGCAGGATGGATGCATGGATCTTCGAATCTTCACCGAGCCCCAGCAAGGGGCGAGCTACGACACCCTGCTGACCGTTGCCAAGGCCACCGAGGACCTCGGGTTCGACGCCTTCTTCCGCTCCGACCACTACCTGTGCATGGGCTCCGCCGACGGACTGCCCGGGCCGACCGACGCCTGGATCACCCTGGCCGGGCTGGCACGCGAGACCAAGCGAATCCGCCTCGGCACGCTGATGACCGCCGGGACGTTCCGGCTGCCGGGCGTGCTGGCCATCCAGGTCGCGCAGGTCGACCAGATGGCGGGCGGCCGGGTGGAACTGGGCCTGGGCGCAGGCTGGTTCGAGGAGGAGCACAAGGCGTACGGCATTCCGTTCCCGAAGGAGAAGTTCGGGCGGCTGGAGGAGCAACTGGCCATCATCACGGGACTGTGGGCCACAGAGGTCGGCAAGACCTTCTCGTACGAGGGCACGCACTATCAGCTGGCCGACTCGCCCGCGCTGCCCAAGCCCGCCCAGGGGAAGGTGCCGGTGCTGATCGGCGGGCACGGGGCGAGCCGCACCCCACGGCTGGCCGCGCAGTACGCCAACGAGTTCAACATTCCGTTTGCCTCCATCGAGGACAGCGAGCGGCAGTTCGGCCGGGTCCGCGCCGCAGCCGAGGCGGCGGGACGCGGGGCGGACGACCTGGTGTACTCCAACGCCTTGGTCGTCTGCGTGGGCAAGGACGACGCGGAGGTGGCGCGCCGAGCGGCGGTCATCGGACGGGAGGTGGACGAGCTGAAGGCGAACGGGCTGGCCGGCTCGCCCGCCGAAGTTGTCGACAAGATCGGGCGGTATGGCGCGATCGGTTCGTCCCGGATCTATCTCCAGGTGCTGGACCTCGATGACCTCGACCATCTTGAGCTGATCTCATCGCAGGTCCAGTCCCAGCTGGGCTGAGCCGCCGACCCGAGCACCCGGGAGTTCTCGTGAAACCCCGCCGTACACTCGCCGCCGCGCTCGCCGAAGGGGTCGTCGTCCTCGACGGCGGGCTGTCCAACCAGCTGGAGGCACAGGGCTGCGATCTGTCCGACGGCCTCTGGTCGGCGCGGCCGCTGGCCGACGATCCACGGCAGATCGAAGCGGCCCACACGGCGTATGTACGAGCGGGCGCCCAGGTCCTCATCACCTCCAGCTACCAGGCCACCTTCGAGGGCTTCGCGCGCAGAGGCGTGGCGCGGGAGCAGGCCGCTGAGCTGCTCGCCGGCAGCGTGGATCTGGCGCGGAGTGCGGGTGACGCGGCTCAGCGGGAGGTGTGGGTCGCGGCCTCGGTGGGGCCTTACGGCGCGATGCTCGCGGACGGCAGCGAGTACCGGGGCCGGTACGGGCTGTCCGTGCCGGAGCTGGAGCGCTTCCACCGGCCGAGGATCGAAGCCCTGGCGGCGGCGGGCCCCGATGTGCTCGCCCTGGAGACGGTGCCGGATACGGACGAGGCGGAGGCGCTGCTGCGGGCGGTCGAGGGGTGCGGAGTGCCGGTCTGGCTCTCGTACAGCATCGCCGGCGAGCGGACCCGGGCAGGCCAGGAGCTGATGGCGGCCTTCGCGCTCGCCGCCGGCCGGGAGCAGGTGATCGCCGTCGGGGTGAACTGCTGCGAGCCGGGTGACGCGGACCGTGCGGTGGAGCTCGCGGCGGCGGTGACGGGCAAGCCGGTGGTCGTCTACCCGAACAGTGGAGAGCGGTGGGACGCTGCCCAGAGGGCGTGGCGCGGCGGAGTCACCTACGACCCGCTGAGAGTGCGGGCTTGGCTGGCGTCGGGGGCCCGGCTGGTCGGCGGCTGCTGCCGAGTGGGACCGGGACAGATCGAGGAACTCGCGGCACTCGCGACTTCTGCGGGAGGCGAGCTGTAGGGCCGGTCCGCCGCGGGGTGAACCGCTGACGCGGTGTCGGCGGCGACGTCCTCGTAGGCGCTGCCGAGGAAGTACGTGGCGGCCACGGTGAGGATCCGGCCCTTGTGGAACGCGGCCCGGCCGAGTCCGGAGGCGGCGAGGGCGGACGGGCCGCCACAGCTACATCCTGAACAGCTCATTTGACGTTGAGCGCTGGCAGGGGGCGGTGGTGCCTGGTCATTCGAGGGTCTGTTGGAGGCTGATGAGGAGCAGGGCGATGTCGTCGACGGGGGCGGGGGCGTGCCGGATCAGGGTGTCGGCCATGGCATCGAGGTTGCCGGCGTCTGCGTGTTCGAGGAGTCCCGCGAGCGCGGCGATGGCGTCGTCGGGGTCGACTCCGGGTTCTTCGATGAGTCCGTCGGTGTAGAAGAGGAGCACGCAGCCGGGCGGCAGGGGGAGCTCCAGGGCCGGGTAGTCGGCTTCTGGGTCGATGCCGAGCAGAAGGCCGGGAGGTACGCGCAGGACTTCGGTGTGGCCGTCGGCGTGGCGCACCAGGGGCCGGGGGTGGCCTGCGCTGGCCAGACAGACGGCGTGGCGGGCCAGGTCGAGGTGGGCGTAGAGGCAGCTGGTGAACAGGCCCGGGTCGAGATCAATGAGCAGACGGTTGGTCCGGCTGAGGACGTCGCCGGGGGGCACGCCGATGGTGGCGTGGGCGTGGACAGCGGTGCGGACTTGTCCCATGAGGGCGGCGGCGTCGATGTTGTGGCCCTGGACGTCGCCGATGGCCGCGGCGGCGGTGGTGTCATTGAGGCGGATGAGGTCGTAGAAGTCGCCTCCGACTTCCAGGCCGTGTCCGGCGGGCAGGTAGCGGGCGGCCACGTTCAGGCCTGGGATGTGGGGGAGGGTGTGGGGCAGCAGGGCGGCCTGGAGGCGGTGGGCGACGTTGTGCTGTGTGTCGTAAAGGCGGGCGCGGTCCATGGCCTGACCGATCAGTCCGGCCAGTGAGGTGAGAACCGCGCGTTCGGTGGGCGGGAAACGTTGGGGCCGGTTGTACGCGAGGACGAGCGAGCCGATCGTGCGGCCGGAGGCGATCAACGGCAGAAAGGCCCAGGACGCCATGCCGTCCTGATCCACGGCCGGAGGGTAGGCGCGCTTGAGGTCGTCGAAACTGGTGACGAAGCTCGGGACGCCGGTGGCCAGCACGCGGGCAGCGGGGGTGTCCGACGTCAACGGGATGGCGTCGAAGCGGTCCATGAGTGCGTCGTTGTAGCCGCGGTAGCCGAGGATCTTCAGACGGCCCTCCTCCGCGGCCATCAACGCCATGGCCTGTGCCCCGAGTGCGGGCAGGAGCTGGTCGGCCGTCTGGTCCACGACGTCCTTCACTCCGACGGCCTCGGTGAGCGTGGCGGCCAGGTGCATCAAGTGGTAGAGCACAGTGGCGCGGCTCGGCCCGGCTGCCGACGCGGGCTGGGTGGCAGGACTGTCCTCGGCGGGGCTGCTGGGGGTGATGCGGACGCTGATGCCGGAAGTATCCGGATACAGCTCGAACGACAGCCACGTATCCGGCGGGCGCAGCGCGGTGAACGCGGTGGGCAGCTGGCCGACCAGCGCAGCCCGGTACCGGTCCTCGACTTCGGGGACGTCCATCCACGGCAGCGCCTCCCAGGGCCGGGCGCCCAGCAGATCGCCGGCGTCGGCTCCGACGAGGTCGGCGGCCTCTGCGGTGATGAAGGTGATCCGGCCGCTCAGGTCCAGCGCACAGGACCCGCCAGGCAAGCGGTCGATGAGCGCAGCCATCTCCTCGGCCGGTCCCAGTGCGCGGCCGGGCGCTGGGACCAGGATCCGCGGCCGGTCCTGCGGCACCAGGTCGCCGTGATCGGCAACCTCCCGCAGGATGCGGCCCAGACGGTGGCAGCCTGCGTCGATGGCGTCACGCTCGCCGGGGCTCAGCTGCGGCGGATGCGACCCCGGCCACAGCAGCACCAGCCCGCCCCACACCGTGCTGCCGGAAGCCAGTGGGGCAGCAGTCAACGCAAAGTCATAAGGCAGCACGAGCGACAATCGCGGGTAACGGCGAGCCATCTCCTCCATGCCGCCGACCCAGACCAGGCCCCGCTCCCGCACGGCGTCCGCCACCGGAATCGGATCGGCCAGCCCCACACGTGTCCACGGAGCCGCGATCTCACGCGGAGTCCCCGTGACCGCCGCCAGCCACAGAGCGTCTCCGTCCGGCGGCAGCACATACAGCATGCCCCTGGACGCGACGCTCTCCCGCACCACGTCCACCAACGCGGCGTCCATCAGCTGCCTGCCGGGACCCGCATCGGCAGGGAAGCCGGCCCGTTTCTGACTCATTCAGCCTCCCCGGGCATCGGCCGGCGCAGAGCCCCGCATCCGACCGAAACGCGCTCTGGCCGCCACACCACTGAGGCCCAGGCCCGCCCCGATCTCCGCCCAGCTCGCACCGGCCTGCCGGTCGACCGGCACCGCCCAGTGCACCAGCTGCCCCGCCCACTGCGGAACCTCGGCAACCACAGCACAATGGCACCCGCCAGCCGGCCCCGGCGGGCGGCGGCCACGTCCCGCCGACTCCGGCAGGGCTGCGCCGCACCAGCCACACCCACCATCACCCATATACGGACAATACGTCCGCCCCATCGCGACGACACGTGGAGACCGGCGCTCAAGGGGAAGCGGGAGCCGTCCGCCCTCCTTCCGGGCCCTACCGCTCACGCGGGCCTCGCGGCGACCCGTGCTCCGATTGCCGTAGCGCGGCGCAGCTCAGCCGACGTGGACGCGAGGTCGCTTCGACCGGTTGGGTTCGGCCTCGCGCAGGACTTCGCGGGTGACGGGGGCGACTTCGCCCTGGCCGAAGAGGAAGAAGCGGAGGAAGTTGGTGAAGGGGTTGCCCTCGGTCCATTCGAAGTAGACGTGCGGCTGCTGTCCGCTGGTGTCGCGGACGTGCAGGAGCAGGGCGGCCAGGGCGTTGGGGATGGAGGAGGACTCCAGGGTCAGGACCCGGTAGCGGCCGTGCAGGACTTCGCCACGTACGTTCAGGCCCGCCTCGAACTCCGAAGGGTCGAGGACGGTCACCTCGACGAAGACGAAGTCCTCCTGGGACGGGACGTCGTTGTCCTTCCGGATCTGATCGATCTTCTCGCGGTACTCGGCGAGATCGCGGTTGTCGGGCTCATTGGCGATGAACCGGATCCTGCGGCTGGCGATGTCGCGTACGAACCGCTCCGCCATGTCGTCCAGCGTCACGCTGGTGACACGCAGCTCGAAGGCGCGGGCGAGCCGCGACAGGAGCGACACGAGGATGATCCCGGCGATGAAGCAGGCGCCGATCTTCACACCGTCGGGCCGTTCGATGACGTTGAGGACGGTGGTGTAGAGGAAGACCGCCGATATGACGGCGAAGGCGATCGTCCAGTTGCGCTGTCGGGCGCGGTGGGCGGCGATGGTCACCGCGATCGCCGCGGAGCAGATGAGCACCAGTACGCCGGTGGCGTAGGCACCGCCCTGGGCGTCGACGTCGGCGTCGAAGATCCAGGTGACCAGGAACGCCACCAGGATGAAGACGATCACCATGGGGCGTACGGCGCGCGCCCAGTGCGGGGCCATGCCGTACCGGGGCAGGTAGCGGGGCATCAGGTTGAGCAGTCCGGCCATGGCGGAGGCGCCGGCGAACCACAGGATGGCGATGGTGGCGACGTCGTAGACCGTGCCGAAGACGTCTCCGAGGTATTCGTGCGCCAGATACGCGAGCGCGCGCCCGTTGGCCTCGCCGCCCGGCTCGAACTCCTTTGCCGGGATGAGCAGGGTGGTGATGAAACTGGTGGCGATCAGGAACACGCTCATGATCAGCGCGGCGGTGGTCAGCAGCTTCTTCGTGCCGCGGATACGTCCTGCGGGCTTCTCCTCGGTGTCGCCGGCATCGCCCTCGACGTGCGGCATGACGGCCACGCCGGTCTCGAAGCCGGACAGGCCCAGCGCCAGCTTGGGAAACACCAGCAGCGCCACCCCGACCATGGCCACAACGTTTCCGTGCTCGGTGGTCAGTGCGCTGGACCAGTCGGTGACCACGTGCGCGGCCGTGGCGACGTGCCACAGGCCCACGACCACGACGACCGCGTTCAGGGCCAGGTACAACCCGACCAGGACGACGGCTACGCCGATCGCCTCCAGGAAGCCCTTGAGGAACACCGCCCCCAGCAGCGCGATCAGCACCAGCGTGACGACCATCTGCTGTCCGTGCAGCACGCTGGGCACATGCGGATTCTCCACCAGGTGAATGGAGGAGTCCGCCGCCGACAGGGTGATGGTGATCAGGAAGTCGGTGGCGGCGAAGCCGAGCAGGGTCAGGACAAAGAGCTTGCCCTTCCAGAACGACAGCAGGCGCTCCAGCATGGCGATCGAGCCCTCGCCGTGCGGGCTCTCCTCGGCCACCCGCCGGTACACCGGCAGCGCGCCCGCCAGGGTCACGATCACCAGGACGATCGTGGCCACCGGCGACAACAGCCCGGCCGCGAGCGCGGCGATGCCCGGCTGATAGCCCAGTGTGGAGAAGTAGTCGACGCCGGTCAGGCACATCACCCGCCACCACCGCTGCCCCTTGTGCGCGGGCGCGGATTCCGTCTCGGCCTGCGGCCCCTGCTGGTGCCTGGCCATGTCGGACAGGCCCTCCAGCATCCAAGCGCGCAGGCGCTGCCGTGGGGTGACGGCGGAATCGGAAGCCGCAGGGGCGGGGCTGGCCACCGGGTACTCCTGTCGTATGCAAACGGAATCAGCCGTCGATGGGACGGCGCAGTCAGCGTACGCAACGCCGCCTGTGGGTGATTCGGCTGGTCACGGCATCGATGCGAGCCTTGGCGCTCCGGGTTGCGCAGCCACTGGATGCACGGCAACGCCAAGAGCCCCGAGGACCTGCTCACCGCCGTCCGGCTCGGCGTCGGACGGATCGTCGTGGACAGCGCATCGGAGATCGCCCGGCTGTCCGCGATCACACCCGCGGGCACCCGCCAGCAGGTCATGGTGCGGGTGGTGCCGGGCATCGCGGCCGGCGGGCACACGAAGATACGCACCGGCACGGACGACCAGAAATTCGGCCTCTCCATCACGGACGGCTCCGCCCAGCACGCGGTGGCCCGGGTCCTCGGCCAGCCTCCCCTGGAGCTCGTCGGGCTGCGCTGCCACATCGGCTCGCAGGTCGCCACGGTCAAGCCGTACGCCGCCGCGGTGCGGCGCATGATCGGTCTGATGGTCCGGATACGGGACCAGCACGGCATTGCCCTCCCACAGCTGGACATCGGCGGCGGGCACGCCATCGCCTACCGGCCCGGCGAGAAGAGCCTCGATGTGGGCGTCCTGGCCGGCCGGATCCGCGCCGAGCTCGAAGTCCGAGGTGGAGGCAGACGTCCCCATCGCGGCTCGACCGAGGCCGAACCAGAGGGCCGCCAGAGGGGAACCGCTGCTCGACACCGACTGACTCGGGCCGGCCCGGAGCCCGGATCGGACGGATTGCCTCTGACTGGCTCCGAGCCGACCGGATCGAATCCGGATCGAATCCGGGTCGAAACTCAGTGGCTGCCGCTGACTGCCTCCGATAGCCTCTGAAACCCGTCCTAGCAGGTCACAGCCGTTTCAGCCCGTATAAGCGAAGGTCAAAGAGGTACGTCGGATGTTCCTGACGATCAGTACGACCGGTACCCCCGAACGTCCCGCCACCGACCTCGGCTTTCTGCTGCACAAGCATCCCGACAAGGCGCAGACGTTCTCCACCTCGCACGGCACGGCGCATGTCTTCTACCCCGAGGCGTCCGCCGAACGCTGCACGTCCGCGCTGCTGCTGGAGGTGGATCCGGTGGCGCTGGTGCGGCGCGGCAAGGGCAAGGGCCGCGGTGGCGCGCCGGATTCGGCGCTCGCGCAGTACGTCAACGACCGGCCGTACGCCGCGTCTTCGCTGCTGGCCGTCGCGTTGAGCGCCGTGTTCAAGAGCGCCCTGCGGGGTGTGTGCGCCGCGCTGCCCGGGCGAGCCGAGGAGCCGATGCAACTGCGCGTCGAGGTGCCCGCGCTGCCCGCGCGCGGTGGCGCCGAGCTGGTCCGAAAGCTCTTCGGGCCGCTGGGCTGGGCCTCGGTCGAGGCGGAGCCGGTGGCTCTGGACGCGCAGTTCCCCGAATGGGGCGACTCCCGCTACGTACAGCTGGTGCTAGAAGGGGAGCTGCGGCTGGCCGACGCGCTGCGGCAGTTGTACGTCCTGCTGCCGGTGCTCGACGACGCCAAGCACTACTGGGTCGCGCCCGACGAGGTGGACAAGCTGCTGCGGGCGGGCGAGGGCTGGCTGGCCGAGCACCCCGAGCAGAAGCTGATCACCAGCCGCTATCTGTCGCGCCGCTGGGGGCTGACCCGGCAGGCGATGGAACGTCTTGAGCTGGTGCGGCTGGCCGAGGCCGACGACCTCGAGGTCGAGGACGTGGACAACGCCGTGGACGAGACGACGGACACCGAGGAGAAGCCGGTGCCGCTCGCCGAGCAGCGGCGGGACGCGATTCTTGAGGCGCTGCGCACGGCCGGGGCGAGCCGGGTACTCGACCTGGGCTGCGGGCAGGGCCAGTTGGTGCAGGCGCTGCTCAAGGATGTGCGCTTCACCGAGATCGTCGGGGTGGACGTGTCCGTGCGGGCGCTCACCATCGCGGGGCGCCGGCTGAAGCTGGACCGGATGGGTGAGCGGCAGGCCGCGCGCGTCAAGCTGCTGCAGGGTTCGCTCACGTACACCGACAAGCGGCTCGGCGGGTACGACGCCGCCGTGCTGAGTGAGGTCATCGAACACCTCGATCTGCCGCGGCTGCCCGCGCTGGAGTACGCGGTGTTCGGGTCCGCCCGGCCGCAGACCGTGGTCGTGACAACGCCGAACGTCGAGTACAACGTCCGCTGGGAGACGCTGCCCGCCGGGCATGTGCGCCACGGCGACCACCGCTTCGAGTGGACGCGCGCGGAATTCCGCTCCTGGGCGCATGCCGTCGGCGAACGGGACGGCTACGGCGTCGAGTTCGTCGCCGTGGGGCCCGACGACCCCGAGGTGGGGCCGCCCACCCAGATGGCTGTCTTCACCAGGAGCGACGAGACTGAGAAGACCAAGAACACCGGCAGGACCCGCAACACCGGCAAGAACCGGAACACCGGCAAGACCGAGGCCGAGAAGGAGGCGAAGGCCGCATGACCAGCACCACTCCGACCACCGCGCCGGCGAAGCGCACGCTCCCGGTGACCGACCTGTCCCTCGTCGTCCTCATCGGAGCCACCGGCTCCGGCAAGTCCACCTTCGCCCGTAAGCACTTCAAGCCCACCGAGGTCATCTCCTCCGACTTCTGCCGCGGGCTCGTCGCCGACGACGAGAACGACCAGAGCGCGAGCGGTGCCGCGTTCGAGGTACTGCACTACATCGCGGGCAAGCGGCTCGCGGCCGGGCGGCTGACCGTCGTCGACGCCACCAGCGTGCAGCCCGAGAGCCGCCGGCAGCTTGTGCAGCTGGCGCGCCAGTACGACGTGCTGCCCATCGCGATCGTCCTCGACATGCCGGAAGAGGTCTGCGCCGAACGCAACGCCGCACGCCCCGACCGGGCCGGGATGCCCCGCCATGTCATCCAGCGCCACCGGCGCGAACTGCGCCGCTCGCTGCGCGGACTGGAGCGCGAGGGCTTCCGCAAGGTGCACATCCTGCGCAGCGTGGAGGAGGTCGAGAGCGCCGAGGTCGTCCTCGAGCGCCGCTACAACGACCTCAGGCACCTCACCGGCCCCTTCGACATCATCGGCGACATCCATGGCTGCCGCTCCGAGCTGGAGACCCTGCTCGCCAAGCTCGGCTACCAGGACGGTGTTCATCCCGAAGGGCGCACGGCGGTCTTCGTCGGCGACCTCGTCGACCGGGGACCCGACAGCCCCGGTGTGCTGCGCCGCGTGATGAGCATGGTCGCCGACGGCAGTGCCCTGTGCGTGCCCGGCAACCACGAGAACAAGCTCGGACGCTGGCTCAAGGGCAGGAACGTCCAGCACACGCACGGACTCGCCGAGACCATCGAGCAGCTGGAGAAGGAGGACGACGCTTTCCGCGAGCAGGTGCGGGAGTTCATCGACGGACTCGTCAGCCACTACGTACTCGACGACGGCAAGCTCGTGGTCTGCCACGCCGGTCTGCCGGAGAAGTACCACGGGCGCACCTCGGGACGGGTCCGCTCACACGCGCTGTACGGCGACACGACCGGCGAGACCGACGAGTTCGGCCTGCCCGTGCGCTACCCGTGGGCGGAGGACTACCGAGGACGGGCAGCCGTCGTCTACGGGCACACACCAGTGCCCAGCACCTCGTGGATCAACAACACCATCTGCCTGGACACCGGAGCGGTCTTCGGCGGCAGGATGACCGCGCTGCGCTGGCCGGAGCGCGAGCTCGTCGACGTACCGGCCGAGAAGGTCTGGTACGAGCCGGCCAAGCCGCTCACCACCGAGGCGCCGGGCGGCCGCGAGGGCCGTCCCCTGGACCTCGCCGATGTGCACGGCCGGCGGGTCGTGGAGACCCGGCACATGGCGCGTATCGGTGTGCGCGAGGAGAACGCCGCGGCGGCGCTCGAGGTCATGAGCCGTTTCGCCGTCGACCCGCGACTGCTCGCCTACCTTCCGCCGACCATGTCGCCGACCGCGACATCGAAGGAGCCCGGATACCTGGAGCACCCGGCCGAGGCCTTCGCCCAGTACCGGGCGGACGGCATCGCCAAGGTCGTGTGCGAGGAGAAGCACATGGGCTCGCGGGCGGTGGCGCTCGTCTGCCGCGACGCCGTGGCCGCGCGCGAGCGGTTCGGGGTCGACGGCCCCACCGGCGCGCTGAACACCCGTACCGGACGGCCCTTCTTCGACGACCAGTCCGTCACCGAGGCGGTCCTCGACCGGTTGCGTACGGCTGTCACCGCGGCCGGCCTGTGGGACGAGTTCGACACGGAGTGGCTGCTGCTCGACGCCGAGCTGATGCCCTGGTCGCTCAAGGCGGCCGGACTGCTGCGCTCGCAGTACGCGGCGGTCGGCGCCGCGTCCGGCGCCGTCTTCCCCGGTGCCACGGCGGCTCTCGAGGCTGCCGTCGGGCGCGGCGTCGATGTGGACGGACTCCTGGCCGAGCAGCGTGAACGCGCCGCCGACGCCGCCGCGTTCACCGACGCGTACCGGCGCTACTGCTGGACGACCGAGGGGCTGAAGGGGGTGCGTCTCGCTCCGTTCCAGATCCTCGCGGTACAGGGGCGTTCGCTCGCCGCCGTACCGCACGACGAGCAACTGGCGTGGCTGGACCGGCTGGTGGAGCATGACCCGACCGGCCTGCTCCAGGTCACCCGGCGTCTCGTCGTCGAGACCGGCGACGAGGCCTCGGTCGGCGCCGGTGTCGACTGGTGGCTGGAGATGACCGGCAGAGGCGGCGAGGGCATGGTCGTCAAGCCGCTCCAGGCACTCGCGCGCGACGAGAAGGGCCGACTGGTGCAGCCGGGCATCAAGGTCCGCGGCCGCGAATACCTGCGGATCATCTACGGCCCCGAATACACCCGCCCGGAGAACCTGGAGCGGCTGCGCAACCGGTTCCTCAACCACAAGCGCTCGCTGGCGCTGCGGGAGTACGCGCTGGGGCTCGAAGCCCTGGACCGGCTGGCCGACGGCGAGCCGCTGTGGCGGATTCATGAAGCGGTCTTCGCGGTGCTCGCACTGGAGTCGGAGCCGGTTGACCCGCGGCTGTAAAAGGGGCGCACAGGTGCGGTTGAGGGGGCGCACGGTTTGTTCTCGTTGACGTCTGTCTCGACGAGCACCTAGCGTTTTCACCCCACCGCCTGACGACTTCAAGCCATCGATTCTGGTGCTGAGGGCGCCACGTGACGTGGGAGGAAGAGCACACCGGCAGATCGCGTGGTCCCCCGGAAAGGGCCAGATGGATCGTTGTGGGGGAACGATGAGTCTGTTCGGCCAGGACCGCTCGTTCCTCGACGCCCTCACCCTTCAGGACCGCCGTGCGCTGCTCGGTGCGGGTGCACCGCGGGCGTACGAACCCGGTGACGTGATGATCCGCGAACGCGACACAACGACGTATGTGCTGGCGCTGCTCTCCGGATGGGCCGTTGTCTCGGTCGAGACGGAGCGCAGCGCCCGGCTCATACTCGCCCTGCGCGGTGCGGGGGAGGTCGTGGGCGATCTCGCCGCCGTCGATCAGGGGCCGCGCAGCGCCACCGTCACCGCACTCGGCCGGGTGGAGGCGGTGGCCGTG
Source organism: Streptomyces sp. NPDC048479 (assembly GCF_040651435.1). NCBI lineage: Bacteria > Bacillati > Actinomycetota > Actinomycetes > Kitasatosporales > Streptomycetaceae > Streptomyces > Streptomyces sp. NPDC048479. Next base: position 60,915 of record NZ_JBEZKA010000024.1, on the reverse strand, counting down.
TCCGGAGTCCGGTTCAGGGGCTTCCTGGCCGCCAGGCCGCACGCCACCTCGCTGATCATGCGCCAGCTGAGCACGCGGCTGCGCAGCGCGGACATCGAGCGCCGTTCCCTCGCCTCCGGCACCGTGCTGCAGCGGCTCGCCGCCCGGCTGGTGGAGCTCGCCGAGCGGGCCGGCCGCCGCGGCGACGACGGCACCGTGCTGCAACTCCCGCTGCCGCAACACGACTTGGCGGCAGCCATAGGAGCGACCCGAGAGGCGGTCGCCAAGGCGCTCCGCCTGCTGCGGGAGCAGGACGTGGTCCGTACGGCCAACCGCCGGGTGATCGTCACCGATATGCAGGTGCTGCTCCTCCTCGCCCAGGGCCGCGGGCAGCCACCCGGGACACAGCCACCCGAGAAATCTCCGCCGGCTGTGTAAACCGCTACATCGCCGGCCGCCGCGCGCGCCCAGAGTTGACCTGTCACCAAGCGCCACAGCACGCAGGGAGTCCTAGTGAGCAGTGCGGGAGCCGTCCACAGACTGGTGATCTTCGGAGACGCCTGTGGATCGGGGAAGTTGGGTCTGGAAGCCAAGAAGCGGATGCGCTCCGCCATGTACGAGGCGTTCTCCGAGGCGCACGCGTCCGTCGGTATCGAGCCGGGACGGGTCCACCAGGAGGACAGGGGAGACGGCATTCTCGTGGCCCTGCGGCCCGAGGTGCCGCCGACCCTCATGGTCGGCCGGTGGGTCGACACCCTGTACGAGAGCTTGCGGGAACTCAACAACGGCATCGCACGGCCACTGCGCTTACGCGTCGGTATGAACGCCGGCCTCGTCCTCGACGACGGCAAGGGCCTCGTGGGACGTGCGGTGGATCTTGCCTGCCGACTCTGCGACAGCCCCACGGCGAAGCAGATCATGACCACCGCCGACAAGGCCGACCTGCTGATCGTGGTCTCCGACTGGCTGTACGTGAACGTGGTCGCCGAGGGTGGGCGCTACGTCGAACCGGGTCACTACCGCCAGGCGCCGGTCCAGTACAAGGAGACCGACGAGACCGCCTGGTTCCACATACCCCGCTGGCCCGAGCCGCCGCTCGGCGACCGGGCGGCGGAGCAGACCGGCGGTGGGCCGGTGAAGGGGGACGGCCCACCGCCACCTACGCCCGGCGGCCGGACACCCGGCGACCCGGTTCCGGGCGCCCCGTCGCCGGTGGATCAGGGCTACGCGGATCAGGACTACGCGGATCAGGACTACGCGGATCAGGACTACGCGGATCAGGACTACGCGAATCAGTACAACGCCCAGGGAGACATGCAGATCTTCAAGGGCAATGAGATCCGCGGCGGATTCACCGGCATCAACAAGGGCCGGGACCGCTCCGCCCGCGGCGAGGGAGGCGACGCATGAGCGACCAGGACGACTCCCCACCGCAGGACGAGAAGAACGAGGAACCGCAGTCACCGCCGGCCTCCGGTTCGGAGAACAGCGGTACCGACACAGCGGAGCAGCAGCCCGAGGCCAACCCCTTCGAGCAGGCCGGACGCAACCCGCTGGGCGGCTCGGGCGGCACCGGTGGCGCCGGCACCGCACACGCCGCGCGCCGCACCTTCGCGCCGGGCCGCGCCGAACGCACCTATGAGATCCGCGGCGACGGCCAGGTATTCGAAGGCAACTACTTCATAGGTCAGTTCGGCCCCGACAGCAGCCCGCCCGTGGTCCAGGGCTCGGTCCCGCTGGAGGCGCTGAAGCACCTCGCCGACGTCTACTGCGAGGCCTCCGGCTACCACCGGATGAAGCAACTCCTGCGTACGGACGGGCTTCTGGTGCTGTGCGGCGAATCCGGGAGCGGCCGCAAGGCCACTGCCCTCGCCCTGCTCTCCGAACTGGCGGACAATCAAGTGACCCGGCTGGATCCGAGCCACGCGGTGCACGAGATCACCGAGCAGATGATCGAAGCCGGGGCCGGCCATCTCCTGGAGCTGCCGCCGGACGACGGACGCCGGGAGCCCGAGCGCCGCCGGGGCGAGACCGGCAAGGAGCCCCGCAGGCCCAGCCGCCTCTCCGAGCTCCACCTCGACAGGTTCAGCGAACTGCTGCGCAAATCCCATGCGTACGGAGTGGTGCTGGTCGAGAGCGGAGACCTGGCCGACCGGCTGCTCAGCGGCCGCTACGGCATGTACTGCCCGCCCGCACCCGCCGAAGAGGTGCTCCACCGTCATCTGCGGGTGCTGCTGAAGGGCGAGCCCGAAGGCGCTCTCGACAGTGCGCGGGCGCTCGCCGGGCGTTCCGATGTCACCGAGGCCCTCGGCCTCGACGAACTGCGGCCCCGCGAGGCCGCACGGCTCGCCGACCATCTGGCCCGCCGCCAGAAGGGGGAGCTGACGGACGAGCAACTGCTCGACGACTGCGCCACTTTCGTCCGGGCACAGGCGCGGGCGTGGTTCGCCGGAGCCGACCGGCCCGGCATGCTTCCCGAGGCACTGCCGACGCTGAGCGCCGCCGCCTTCCGGATCGCCGTGGCCGTGTTCAACGGCTCCGCCTACAGCCTTACCGCGGAAGCCGCCGAACTGCTCGCGTGGGAGCTGGCGGTGACCCTGGACCCGGAACAGCCCGTGGGGCGCCGGCTCTTCGGTACGCACGCCGAGATCCGCCCGATGGTCGCCCGGTCCGTACTGGAGGACGGCGAGATCGACCTCGGAGACGCCCGGGTCCCGATGCGCGCCATCCGGTTCCAGGGCGAGAGCCTGGCCACGGCCGTGCTCCGCGAGGTGTGGCACGGCTACCACAATGTCCGCGGCCCCATGGCGCGCTGGCTGCGGATCCTGTGCGACGACCCGCGCCCCGAGGTATGGGTGCGCGCCTCCATCGCGGCAGGTGTTCTCTGCTCCTGGGACTGGATCTACGGATTCGGTGAACTGGTGCGCCCCATGGCCGCACTGGACAACCCCGTACCGCAGATGGCCGCGGCGACGGCGCTCGCCGAGGCGGCGCGCGACCCGAAGGTGCAGCCGGCGGTCAAGTCGCTGGTGAAGGAGTGGGCGAAGAGCGACGACGACGCGCTGCTTGCCACCGCCGTGCTGGCCCACGGCTATGTCCTGCCGGCCGGCTCGGTCAGCGCCTCGCTCGACGCGCTGGTCAGTGTGGTGCGCAGGCAGGAGGACGACGACGTCGACGTGCTCGGCACGGCCTCGTTCAGCGTTATGCGGCTGCTTGCCTCCGGTGAGCCGGAGACGGTGACCGGCCGGCTCGCCGACTGGCTGAAGGACGGGCGCCGGAAGCTTGCCAATCTTGTGCTGATCTCCATGATCGGGACGCTCACGATGCGCACCACCTACCTCTGGGGTCTGAGGGAGGTCCCGGAACTCGAGCCGTACGACGCACAGCCGCTGCTCGTCGCGCTGCTGGCGACCCGGCCGCAGCTCGCGCCGGAGCTGGCGGCCCTGCTGCGGCACACCCTCGCCACCGCCCGCGCCGGCGAGACGGCGCTCGACGAGCTGGGCAGCCTGCTGCGCCGGGCCTCCCGCAACGAGGAAGCACTCCGGCTGGTCTGTGACTTTCTGCCGCTGCTCGCCGAACAGCGCAGGGACCGCGACCGGCTGCGAAGTCTGCTGGAGGACCTCGTCAGAGACCGCGACAGGCCACTGAACAAGGCCGCGGCCAGCCGGATGTGGGACGCCGTGGGAGAAGGAGCCGATCGATGACCACTCCCGGGGCCGACGAGGGGCCGGAGGCGGCACAGCACCGCCAAGGGCAGCAGCGGCAAGGACAGCAGCACCAAGGGCAGCAGCGCCAACAACGGCAGATGCAGCAGCCTGGGCAGAACTGGGCGCAGGAACGGGAACTTCGCCAACAGCAGCGCCCGGAGCAGGAAAGGGAACAGCACCGGGAGCGTCCGAAAGGGCCGCTCGTACGGGAGTGCTCGCCGCCGTACAAACGCCGGAGCGGCCAGATCGCCGCGGTGGTGATGTACGGAAACGGCGGGCACAGCGTGGTGTGGCCGGAGCGCCGCGAGAACCACCAGAGACAGTGGCTCAGCCGGGCGTACACCGTGTTCGAGGTGCTGCTCGGCCGGAACGTCACCGAATTCGACCTCCGGCTGCCCGCCGCCGGCGACGGAGTCTTCTTCGACGCGTCGGCGAAGGTGCACTGGGAGGTCACCGACCCGTATCTGGTGGTCACCCAACGGGTCTGGGACGTAGCCGAGTTGCTGCACGACGAACTCCTCGACGGGCTGCGCGCGGTATCGCGGCGCTTCGCACTCACCGAGGCACAGCGCGCCGACGAGGCGGTGCGCGACGAACTGGGCGCGGGCCGGCTGGCCCTGGGCCGCGATCTCGGCCTGCGCACCCGTGTCCATGTCTTCATCGATCTGAGCAAGGTGGTCCAGAGGAAGGTCCAGCAGCGGCACGAGGTCGATCTGGACATGGCCAAGGACGAGCGCATGGCGGAGGCCCAGCGGCGCAAGGACGCCCATGAACGGCGGCTGGTCGCCGATCGGGCGCGTGAACTGGAGATCCTGCTGCGGAGCGGCGAAGAGGCCGAAATCGCCCACCACATGGCGCAGAACCCGGACAAGCAGTGGGAGATCCGTCGCGCGATCCGGCAGGAGCGGCGTGAGGGCCAGGCCGACTTCCTCACGGTGTTCAACCGGCTCATCGACACCGGGGTCCTGGAGCGCCATGACATCGGAGAGCCGATGTACGAGGTGCTGCAGTACCTGCGGGAAAGCACCGGTGGCGTGCTCGGTGGCGTCGTCGACCGGGTGCTGCCCCAGCGCGGGCCGCAGCGACCCGCGCTCGGGGAAGCGCCCGCGCGACCGGAGCCGGACCGGCCCTCCTGGGACGCGGAGGGAGCGAGCGCGGGCGGCCGCCCGGCCCGGAGCGACGACCCGCCGCATGTGTACGAACCGACCCGGGTCGAATCCGCGGCGGAACGGGACCCGGACGAGCGCCGGCCGTCCCGGCCCCGTACGTCCAGGCCCAGTGAGGCATTCGACGACTGGGACGACGAATGAGCTCCGGCGCCTTACGGCCAGGACCGGACCGGCCCGGACAGGAGGATGTCCGCTTCATGGCGGAGCGTCTGCTCATGTCGGTCCGCGAGGACATCGGCAGGGCCGACACGAAAGCGGCGATCCTGCTCTCCGGCGCCGTCGCCTTCCTCGCCGTCATCCTCTCCCAGGGATCCACTCCGCTGCCCGAATCGCGCTCCACACCGGCGCTTCTTGTTGTGGGCGGCCTGTTCTGGGGTGCCGGAGTGCTGATGCTCGTCGCCGTGATCCTGCCGCGCACCAGGATCGGCGCCGACCGCACCCTGCTGCGCGACCTGGCGACCCGCGCCTCTTCGGAACAACTGCTGGCCCGCCTCGCCTCAGCGGGCGAGGACGTCACCGGCTGGCTGCTGGACCAGGCGAGCGTGCACGGAGCGGTGCTCGCCGCGAAATACCGGTGGCTGCGCATGGGCGTGTGTTCCCTCGCGCTCGGCGCGCTACTGACCCTCTTCAGCGAACTGTGGTGAGAGACGATGCACCTGAGAAGCAAGGCGGGCGCCCTGGTGATGGCCGGCGCGCTGCTGGCCCTGTCCGGGCCGCTCACGGCGCCCGCGACGGCGACGGCGACGGGGAGCGCCCGCGCCCCGGCGCCCGCCACCGAGGGCCCGGACCCGATCGACTTCGCCGCGGTCGTCGACCAGTCGAAGAGTCTCTCCGACAAGGATCTGACACGCGAGGTGGAAGCCGCCGCGCTGCTGAGCCAGGGTGAGATCTCGGAGCGCTCCCGCGCCGCCGTCATCGGGTTCGGCAGCTCCGAGAAGGCGGGACAGACAGCGGTGCGGGAGGTCTGCGGACTGACCGTGGCCGACGCCGCGGGACGGCAGCGCCTGAGCGACTGCGTACAGGAGCTGTCCCGCCGGGATCCGCGGCGGACCGGTCCGGGAACCGACTTCCCGGCCGCCCTGAGCCAGGCCGTCGACCGGCTGTCCGAGAGCAACAAAGCCACCCCGAAGGTGGTCTTCCTGCTCACCGACGGCAAACTGGATGTGCGTGACAGCCCGGAGTACGGCACCGACGCCGCCAGCCGCCAGGCCAACGGCGCCAAACGGCTGACCGAGGCGCTCGCCCGCGCCCGCCGCGAATCCGTCCAGGTCTGGCCGCTCGGTTTCGGGAGCGAGATAGACCGGGCGGCCCTGACCGAGATGGCCGAGGGCGGCTACCGCAACGGCTGCGCCGATCTGCCCGGCGCCACCCCGCGGATGCGGGTGGTGGACAGCTCGGCGCAGATCGACAAGGCGCTGCAGGAGACCTTCGCCGCGGCACGCTGCGCCCAGATCGCACACGGCACGGTCGGAAAGCCGCCGGCCGATCTGACGGTGACGATCCCGCCGATCGCCACCGACGGATCGATCACGGTCGGCAAACACGACCCCAAGGTGTCGGTCACCTACTACGACCCCAGTGGCCGCAAGGTGCCCACACAAGGGGCGTTCGACGGCTCGACCTTCGAAGTCAGCGGCCAGGACGGTCCGGTCGAGGCGCTGCGCGTGAAGAATCCACTGCCCGGCCGCTGGCGGGTCCGGGTCGAGGCACCGGAGGGCCACCGGGACCGTGAGGTCGCCGTCCGCGCCATCTGGCAGGGCCGGCTGCGCTCCGTCGTGACCCTGGACCCCGCCGCGCCGCGTGCCGGAGAGCAGGCCGTGGTCGAGATCCGGATGCAGACCAGGCGCGGTGTCGTGCTCACGGACCCGCGCCAGCTGGCCGGTGTCAAGGTCTCCGCGCGGCTGTCAGGAAGCGGATTCGCCCCGGTCACCGTGCGGCTGGCGGACGACGGCCGGGCACCGGACCAGCGGGCCGAGGACGTGCGCTTCACGGGCACGCTCACCGTGCCGGCCGGCGCATCGGGAGACCTCGAACTCACCACGCAGATGGCCGCACCCGGGGTCACCGCCGACCACCGTCCCCTGCACGCCCGAGTCACCTCGGGCACTCCGCCCGTCACAGCGGGGTTGACGGTCGACCGGGCCACCGTGCACCCCGGCGCCACCGTCGGCGGCACCCTGGACATCACCAACAACGACAGTGGACCGCACACACTGCGGCTGGCCCTCGACGACCAGGCGCCCGGCTCCGCACTGCGGATCAGCCCTGCCACCGTCACGGCGGCCCCGGGCGAGCGCACCCGCGCCAGGTTCACTCTCTCGCTCGGTCCCGGCACTCCGCTCGGCGAGGTGGGAGGAAGCATCACCGTCGTCGACACGGGCGACGACGGGCGCGTGCTGGACACCTCCTTCCTCGAACTCCGGGTCGAGGCGCCGCCCACCTGGTGGGACCGCTGGTGGGGAGCGGTGATCGGCGGCGCCGCACTGGTGCTGCTGCTCGCGGCCTTCGCCGTCGTACGGCTCGGAGCCCGCAGGCGGCGCCGCGATCTCGTCGGCGTACAGCTGGAGTTGAGCACGGAGGGCAGATCGCTCGACGAGCTCACCATACGTTCGGGGCAGAGCACCGGCGGCGAATTCCACTTCACCGTGGACCGGGCCACGGGCGCCGCTCCCTCGCTCCAGCGCAGCACCCCCGGAGCGCCCGCCTCCCACCGGCTGCGCCGCACCGGGGCGGGCGAGCTCCTGCTCCGCCCGCACCAGGGGCGCGAACACGCCGTACGCGCGGGGGAGTCGACCGGCATCGCCGACGGCCTGGAACTCGTCGTACGCGACCGGCGCGGCCCGGCCGGCCGGCCGTCGCGCGGCGAGCGCGGTCGCACCTGGCCCGGCCGCGCCCGGGGCGGGCGGACCGGCGACGACGCGGGCACACGATCGCGTGGCCGCTGGTCCCGGCCCAACCGCGGCAACGATGCGGCCGACCGCCCCCGCCCGGGCGGTGACCCGGCCGACACCGGAGAACAGACGGCCGGTACGCGCCGGTTCGACCCCAATTTCTGAGTCACGACGGGCCCGTCGTAGGACGGCTCAAGGGAGACGAGATGAAGATCTACCAGCCCATGCTCTTCGTCGGCCTGGGCGGAACCGGCGGTCGGATCGGCGCCGAGCTGGAACGCGGACTGCGCCGGGAGCTGTGCGGCCCCGACGGCACCAAACTGGTCGCCGCCGGCCGGCGCGCACCGTTCCAGCTGCCGGACTACCTGCAGTTCGTCTACGCGGACTTCAGTGAGTCGGAGCTCGACCGGCTTCCGCAGTTCAGCGCCAAGGGCACGGAGGCCGCCGCGTATGCCCGTACCTCACGCGTCATCCACGATCTGCTGCCCACCGGCTACGACAGCTCTCCGGAGGTGACCCGCATGCTGCGGGTCGCCCTGCACGAGGAGACCCACGGCTGGCTGCCGCCGCAGGAACGGCAGCCGCGCGTGGCCCCGCTGCACAACGGTGCCGGGCAGCTTCCGACGGTGGGCCGGGCCGCGCTCTTCGCCACGCTGCGCAGCGGCCTGGAGCCGGTACTGCGGCAACTGCGCGCGGCCATCAGCACCATCAGCAACTCCGCGGGTGATCTCCGCGACCTGGGCGGACGGCAGATCCACGGCTGCGATGTGTTCGTGGCGTTCTCGGTGGCCGGAGGCACCGGAGCCGGCATCTACTACGACTTCATCCATCTCATCGGGCACGAGTTCCGCAAGTCCAAGGTGCCCGGGGTGAAGATCTACCCGCTGGTGGTCATGCCGTCGGCCTTCACACCCGAGGCGGGCGGCGGACGCGAGGCCGAGCTGAACTCCGCCCGCGCGCTGGTGGACCTCGCCCGGCTGGTGGACGACCAGAACGTGCCCGATGCCCGGAACGACTTCGGCGATGTGAAACAGCGCGGCTCGATCAGCGTGCACTATCCCGTGGACGGGGTTGTCGCACTGCGCCCGTCGACCGTGCAGACCGCGTTCCTCTTCAGCAGGCCGGCGGTCATCAGGCCGGAGGACCTGCGCCGCTCCATCACCGCGATGGTGATGTCGCTCATCGGCACGGAGCTGGGCGAGGAGAGCGGCCAGGGGCGCACCGAGGACGACTACCAGTCGTTCGCGGCCAGCTTCGTCAACAAGAGCGTGGAGCGCTCCACTCCGGCCCGCTCCGGCATCGGCTATCGCGGAATGTCCACCAGCCTGGCCGCCTCACTGACGGTACCCGTGGACGACCTCGCCGAGATCGTCGCCGGCCGGCTGCTCGCCCAGGCGGTCCACGGGATGGCCGAGGATGCCAGACGCCCCCGTGACGACGGCGCCGAACGGGTCCAGGAGCTCTTCGAGCGATCGGGCATCGGCCGGCTGTGGACCCGGGAGGCCCCGGAGATCCCGGTCCCCGATCCGCTGCCCAAGGGGAACAACAAGATCGGCCAGGCGCTGCGCGACCGGATCGGTGACATGGAGGACCGGCTCGGCCGGCTCGGCCGTGAGCTGGACCGGGAGATCCCGCGGCTGGTCGAGGACTTCAAGCCACAAACCGGCGCACGCGAACTCCTGGGCCTGATCGGACCGTTCCAGCTCGAACGGACACTGGCCGGGCTGCACGGCCATCCGCAGCGGGCCGCCGAGGCCGGGTTCGCGGGAATGCTGGAGAACCGGAAGAACGATCCGGAACGGCCGGACGGCGTCCAGCCCTCCGCCCCGCAGATCCCGCGGATCAAGGGGGGAGTGGGCGGGCTCGTGCCGGCCCGCTGGGGGGACCCGGACGTCCAGGAGGCCGTGATCGAGCAGGACCACTGGTACCGCTGGCGGGCCAACCGGCTGTGGCACCGCGGCTGGAAGGAACAGGAATCCCGGTGGCGGCCACCTATGGCCCGCGCCATCAAGGAGATCGGCGAGCTCGCCAGGGCGTTGCGCGCGCACGAGGAGGACGAGCGCAAGCTGTTCATGGAACGCCGCAAGGAGCTCTACCGCGACGACCGCACCGGAGTCTCCTATCTGCTGCCGCCACAGAACAACCTCAGGGCCTTCTACGACGAAGTCTTCGACCGCCTCGTCCAGCACGAGGGGCTGCCGGAGAACACGGATCCCGCCGGGCTGCTGGCAAGACTGGTCCAGCCGGAGGACTGGCAGCGTGCGCTGGAGGCCGTACGCCGCTCTCCGCGCGCCGCCGTCAAGGAGATCAAGCAGGTCGTCGAGCAGCGGGTGAAGGGGCTCTTCGGAGAGGCGAGTGTGCTCAACGACCGTCCCCTGCTGCCCTCGATGGGAGTACTGCTGCGGGCCGCGGCCGGCGACGAGGACGCCGAGGCCACCGTGGACAGCCGCTGGCTGGAGCAGTTCCGCTCGCAGCTGGCGGGACTGCTGCCGGTCGGCTTCACCCCGGACGGCAGCGGTCCGCTGAAGGTCCTCATCGTGCACCCGGCGAGCGAGGCGGACGGACGTGCCGAACAGTTCCTGAAGCAGGAGCTGAATCTGCCGCGCGACCCTCAGGCGACCCAGGAGTACCGGGCCGTGGACACCGAGTCCATCACGGTGGTGCTGTTCCGCAGCGGGATGAGCCTCACCGATGTCTCCGAGGTACGGCATGTGCTCAGGCTCTGGTCGGAGGCGCGGGACGCGGCGGGAGTGGACGACTTCCTGCACTGGCGGCAGCGGCTGGGCCACCGCGACGACTGGCTGGCCAGCACGGAGGACGACCGGCAGCGGATTCTGCACCGGATCCTCTGCGCGATGTGGAACGGGCGCGTCGACTTCGAGGGTCCGGCCACATCGCCCGAGTTGATACGGATCCGGCTCCAGGAGGGCGACTCGGCCACCATGACCCTGCGGCTGGAGGCCTTCGACGGCTCCGTCTCCAGCTGGGCCGGGCTGCTGGCGGCGTACGAGCGGTGGGCGCTGCTGGACGAGGGGCAGATCATCGAGGACTTCTGCGACCGGCTGATGCGCACCCAGCCGACCGGGCTCGCCACCACTCCCGTACCTGCGTCGAAGCTCTTCAAGACGCTCGTTCACGACGTGGCTCCGCAGCAGATCGCGCTCCTGGACGAGCTCTCCGGGCGGTACGGGGATGAGGACGAGGAGTGGCTCGTACCCCTGCGGCACTTCTGGGAGAAGACCCTCAAGGGAGCCCTGGAGATGCGCTTCCCGGGTGCGTCCCGGCCCACCAGGCCCTCGCTGTGGGCGCTGGACCAGCGGTATGCGCGGGGGGCAGGAGCGGAGCCGGACGCGCGGTCCAACGGCGGGCGCACCACGGGGTCACCGGCACCGGAGTGGCCGGAGCGTGAGAAGCGGGACCACGAGAGGCCGCAGCTCGAGAGGCCGGACCCCGAGAAGCCGGAGTGGGAGCGGCCGGAGCGCGAGAGCACAGCACGCGAGAGCTCAGCACGCGAGACGTCAGCACGCGAGACATCGGCACGCGAGACGTCGGAGCACATGTGGTCGGAGCGTGACACGTCGGCGTCTTCGGCGAAGTACCCCTGGGACCGGGAGGGCGGTGAGGAGTGAAGCCGACCGTGACACCCGAACACCGCATTCCCACCCACGCGGTCTGCCTCGACCTGAGGTCCTCGGCCCCGGCGACCGCGGGACGGGACGCGTTGCTCAGCGCCGTGGCCGACGCCCTGGACGAGCCGCAGGCCGGCGACGAGCGGCGCTTCCTCGTCATCGACGACGCGCCCGGTCTCATCACCCATCAACTGCTCTACGAAGAGCTCTACTCGTACGGACCGGCCCAGGTGATCTGCCTGGCCGTCGGTCCGGGCGAGGAGCGGACCCTGCGGCGGCCGCTCACCCTGCGGCCGCCGGCCGCCGGTGTGCTGTGGCTCATCGACGTGTCCGGCGGGTCCGGCGCCAGGGGCAACGGCCGGAGTCCCGGAGCGCACGGAGCCGACGAAGCCCTGCGCCCTCTCGTCGAACTCCTCGTCGTCCCCGCGGTCTTCGACGCCGTTCTGCGGGCGCTCGGGGATGTCGTCCACGGCGTCGCGGTCCCGGCCGTGCGGATCCTGGAACACGATCTGACGGATGACGCCAGGACCAGGTCCTGGCGGCAGGCGTTGGAGAGTCTGGTCGGCCAGGAAGTCCCCGCCCCCGTCCTGGGCGACACTCTCCCCGCCGAACTGGCGCTCCTGCTCGGCGACTCCGTACCCCGGAACCTGGAGGGCCGTGCCTGGCTGCTGCCCGGCGGCCGGGCCGAGGCACGGCACCGGGAGTGCGGGGCGGCGCTGCGCCACGCGGTGGACGGCTATGAGCACGTACGGAGCTGGGCCGGGCTGTTCACGACGGCCGCGGAAGCCGACCTGCCGGGCCGCCTCGAACGCCTCTCGGCGGCACTGGCCGGTTACCAGGAGACGATTGCCGGGGCGCTCTCGGACGGCGGCGGAGTGCGGCTGACCCCGGAGCAGCGCGGCCGGCTGGTGGAGCGCGGAATCGACCTGCCGGAGATCCCCGAGGTCTCCCGCAGCAGTGTCGGACCCGGTCTGCGCGGCTTCACGGAGAGCCTGATCGCCAAGCGGCTTCCGCTGCGTTCGGTCGCCGCGCGGCTCGCGGCACTGTCGGACCGGTCCGCTCCGGCCGGCAGCGCGGCCAGGCTCGCGCGGCTCGACGAGATCTGCGACCGGGACTATCTGACGCATCTGACCTCGCCCGTACCCTTCACGGCGGGCGGCTCCGGGCGCATCGCGGCCGTCGTGGCCTTTCTGCTGGCATTCGCCGCCGGCCTGTGGCCGGGACTCGGCTGGGTGCTGGGGCCGGCCACCGGGCCGGCCGGGGCGGCACTCGCCGTATTCATGCTGCGCCGCCGGCCCAGCCGTTCACCCGACGGCAGGCTCGACGGAGGGGGGAGCACGGGGGCGGCGCCTCGTCTGTTCGGCGGGCTGGCGGGCGGCGTGGCCGGGGCGGGAACCGGGCAGTTCCTCGGGCTTCCCTCGTGGGCCGGTGCGGCCTCCCTGGTGCTCTCGCTCGCCCTGTTGGTGCTGTTGGCGCTGCGCCACTGGAGCGCGGCCGTCGACTCCTGGTGGAGCCGGATGGACGCGGAGTTCGCAGCCCAGCTGGTGCGGGACGTCGATCAGCTGCTGATCGAAACGGCCGTCCACGACTGGCTGTTCGCGGATGCCCGCTACCACTGCTCGGACGGTGCCAGAGCTGTCTCTCTGCTGCTGCGGGGTCTCGCCGATACGGCGGAGCGGCACACTCCGGGCGGCTCGCAGCCGTCCGGAACGCGCCGCGAGGAAGCGCCGGGAGCCGGCCCGGTGCCGGTGCCGGTGCCTTCGGCAGAAGCGGAGCCGGCGGCCGAGCACTGGAGCTGGGACAGCTGGGGCGACAGCGCCGCCGGTGACGGATGGCTCGACGCCGCACCGGCGCCCGACCTCACGGGTGCACCGGAGCCGTCCGGCCGCCCTGTGGACCCTGTGGAACCCGTCGATTCCTTCGAGTCCTTCGAACGCGCTCACACGGCGGAGACGGCGGAGGCGCCGGCCGGCGAGGAGCAACCGGCCAACGACACCTGGCAGTTCGAGGTGGCCGCCGATCCGGCCTGGCTGGAACGGGAGCGCGGCGACGGCGGCCCCGCACTGGTCGACACGCTCGTCTCGGATCTCATGGACGGAGTGGCCCGCATCGTCGAGCCCTGCTGGGGAGCCGTCGAGCAGGACCCGTCGGGCGCGGGCCGGATGCAGCTGGACCGGCCGATGGGCGAGCTGCTCGACGAGGTGCACGCACGGCTGCAGCGCGACGGAGCGGCCTCGCCGCCGCCTTTTGCTCCGCACCCCGAACGGCGCCCGGGCGCTGCCCAGTTGCTCGGCGTCTCCGCGGACCGGGTGGCCTGGCTCCTCGGGCCGGGCAGCGCGGGCGAGCAGGCCGTGCCGCTGTGCGGCGCCGAGCACCGGCGGATGCTGTCCAAGGATCCGGTGGCGGTACGGCAGGTGCGGTTCGTGCCGGAGGCGATGCGCCGTGGCGCGGAGCAGGACGAGAACCAGGACAGCTGGCGCGGTGCGGCCGAGGACGTGGTGTGGACGGCGACCGGCCGGCACGCCGGGGTGCTGCGGCTCGTACCGCTGCGTGCCGAGACCGTCCGTACCGTCAGGGGAGAGGAGGGCGGTGCGCCGTGACCGAACCGGGAAGTGGCGCGTACTCCGCATCGGCGGAGTGGTCCGAGGTGCTGGAATTCCTCACCCACAAGGAGGATCCCGTCGGGTTCGCGGCCCGGTTCGGGCCGGACCGGCGGCTGCCCGGGCGGCCGTCCCTGGTCGCCCGCAAGGTGACACTCGGCGCGGGGTGGCCGGTGCACCAGTACCGGCTTCCGGCGTCGGGCCAGGCGGATCCGCAGGCGTACGGCACGCTGGAGCGGGAAGTGGCCGCGGCCGTCGCCCTGGAGCGGAGGTACGGCTCCGAGCGGTACGGCGAAGTGTTCACGCGGATGATCGGCTTCGATCTGGAGGCTCCTGAGCCCTTCATCCTCTACCGGATCCACGGCGGTGAGCCGATCAGTGCCCGGCGCGGCGCCCTTACCGTGGACGAGCAGCACCAGGTGCTCGCCCAACTCGCCCTGGCGGTACGGCTGCTGGAGGACGTGGGGCTCGTGCACCGGGCCATCGCGCCGGAGACCGTCAGCTGGGACGGCACCCATGTGCGGCTCACCGAGCCGTACGGCGCGCTGCGCACCGGGGAGCCCAGGGGCGCGTTCGGTGCGGCGCCGTGGGCGTCGCCGGAGCAGCGCGAAGGCAGGGGAGGGGCCGACGCCAGGGACGATCTGTGGGCCGTCGCCCAGCTGATGTACTTCCTGCTCTCCGGACGGGCGGACCAGGGCACGGGCCCGCCTGCCGACCTCGCCGACTTCCGTCGGCTGGCCGCGCTCGACCACGGCGGTGTGTTCGCTCCGCTGGCGGCCGACAGGCCCACACCGACGGAACTGATGCGGCTGCTCAATGTCACCGACCCGCTTGTCTCGGCACCCGGAGTCAACGATCCGCTCGGCCGGGCGCGTGCCGACTTCGACGCCCAACTCGGCCGCAAGAGACGAGAGCTGGGTCTCGACCGGCCGGTGGAGGAGGGGACCGCACCGACGCCCGGGCCCACTCGCCGCTCGCTGCGCTCCTTGCTGGGAGCCGTACCTCCGCCGAACGGGGCCGCCCCCCGATCCATCGAAGAGCCCGCGCAGGAGCCGCCGGCGTCCCCACGCCCCCGGCTGTGCCCGCACTGCCTGCTCCCGGTCACCTTCGACGAGAGCATGCTTCTCACCATCTCCCCCAAGGGCGACCGCATCCCGCTCGATCTCAGTAAGGAACACCGCCCCGCGCACCGGCAGGACGCGCTGCGCCAGGCGTTCCACCGCTGCCCGCACGCCGACGGGGACAGGTCGCACGAACTGCCCGTCCCGTATCTCACCAACGGTGAGCCTCTCTCCATCGCCCTGGTGGGCAGCTCGGCCGTGGGCAAGACGCATCTGCTGGCCGCGATGCTCGGCGAGATCGAGCAGGGCGGACTCGAGCCGTACGGACTCAAGTGCCTGCCGCTCAACCCGGCTTCGCACCGTACGTTCCTGCGGGAGCGGGTGCAGGGCCTGCAACAGGGGAAGCAGCTGGCCAGCACCGGCCAGCAGACCTTCGCGCGCTTCGCCGACGGTCTCCTGGTCTCCGGGCGCGGGGCGACCCGGCCGGTTGTCTTCTTCGACCTCGCAGGCGAGGACCTGGCGGAGGAAGGAGAGGTGACCGGGTTTCTGATGGGCGTCGGTGCCTTCATCTTCGTACTGGATCCGCTGCGCGCGCTGCGGTTGCCGTTCCTCGACCCGGTGCGCGAGCGGAACAAGCTGCGCCGGCGCGATCTGGGCGACGAGGCGTTCACCACCGTCCTCAACCGGATACCGCGGCGCGGGCCGTACATCGACGCACCGGCGGCGGTCGCGGTGAACAAGAGCGACCTGGTGCGGTTCGACCCCTCCGTGGACCGCTGGCTGGGCCGCGCACTACCGACGCGATTCGACGCGGACGCGGTGCGCGCGGAGAGCCGTGACGCCTATGCCTTCGTGTCGCACCACGCCAGCTCCGCCTGGCTGAAACCGTTCGACGACTGTGCCCGCTGCACCCTGCACTTCGTCGCGGCGACAGGCGGCCAGGCGAGGGGCGACGAGTTTCCACACGGTGTCAGACCCCGCCGGGTGCTGGCGCCACTGCTGTCGATCTTTGCCATGTGCGGGCTCCTGCCGGGAGCGGAGCCGAGAGAGGTGGGCGTCTGATGGTCCGGCAAGAGGAGTCGGTGGACCAGATCGTCTTCCGCTGGGACGCCGACAACGCGTCGGGTACCACCGGCTTCGGTCCGGTGGCCTGGTCCTGCGGCCCGGAGCAGGCCGACGGCGTCTTCCGCAGTGCGGCCGCGCTGCTGCGGGCGACCGGCGAGGACACGGTGCCCGCGCTCGTCCGGCTGGAGCGCGACGGCAGCGCGCTGCTGCTGCACCGCACTCCCTGGCGCGATGCGGGCGGGAGTACGAGCACGGTCTGCCATGCGCTGCTCGGATCGTCCCAGGTACTGGACCCCGACACCTGTCTGGGGCTGCACGACTGGTCCTGGGAGGGCAGCGAACTGGCGCTGGGCGAGGTCCGCGGCGCTCTGGACCAGGTGCGCGAGGCGGCGTTGCTGCCCTCGGCCCTCGACGGGCAGCGACGGCTCGCGGCGACCCTGGCCGGAGTGGAGGATGAGCTGACGGGCGCGGTCGCGGAGTTCCTGCGCCATCCCCGTCAGCGCTTCACTCTGCTGGACCGTCAGGGCGGGGACAGCGCCTGCCGGGTGCTCTGGGGCATGGCCGGCATCTTCAGCGGACTCGTCCCGCGAGGCTGGACGTTCGCGACGCACGACACCGCCGAAACGGCGGCGCTGCGCTTCGTTTTCGTACGGACCTGGCCGGGCTCAGCGGCTCAGGACACCCAGCGGCTGCGTACGGATCCGCGGGAGCGCTGCCGGGACCGCGCGGAGGAACTCGCGGCCGAGCTGGTTCGCCACCATCTGCGCGGGGTGGCGCAGGGGGACGGGCGGGAGTTCGAGGTGGACAGGACGCTGCGGACGGTGGCGACGCAGCAGGCGGGGAACGGCGTCGGCGGACGGACGCTGCTGGACGCGGTGGAACGCGTGCTGTCGGTGCTGGACGGCGCCGAACGCGGGCACGGCGGCCGCCGGGCGGAGGAGCATCGTCCGCCGCCATGGGAGGAAGCGCCCGGCCGGGAGTTGCCGGCGCGTGAGCCTTACGACGGGCGGGAGTCGTCGACGCTGTCGACGCGGGACCCGTACGACGGGCGCGAGCCGCACGCGCATACGTATCACCAGCCCCAGCCCCAGCCGCATACGACGCACCAGCATCAGCCGCACACGCAGCAACACCACCAGCCGCACACGCAGCAACACCACCAGCCGCTCCCGGCGCAGCCGCCGCATGCCGGCTCGCCCGTCGCCTCGCGCCCTGCCGAGCCCGACGTCCGGGTCGTCCCGGCGGAGTGGAAGGCCCCGCAGGTGAGCCCGCGTCGGCCGCGTCGGCTGCGTCGGCTGCGCCGGCGCAGTCGGCGGCCGACGGTGGACTACCAGTACCTGCTGACCGTGCTCTCCGCCTTCCCCGAGCGTTACGCCGGCCCCCCGAGCGATGCCAGGGAGCTGGTGCGGGGCGCCGTGGACCGGGACTTGATTCGCGCGCTGCGGGCCGCCATCCACTACGAGGCGGTGACACTCCTGATGGCGGAGATCGCCGAGAGGTGGCCGTACTGGCACCAGAGCCTGCGGCGGGGACTGCGCGACACCGTCCTCGACCTGGGTCTCTTCCTGACGGGTCAGTACGGTCCGGGCGGCGGTGGTCCCGGCGACGAGATCCGGGCCGCCAACGCCGCATCCCTCTACCGCTGGGTGGTACGCCCCCTGCTGGACGACCCACGGCCGAAGGACCGGTTGACCGAGCTGCTGCCACGGCTGAGCACCGGCTCCGACCGGGCCGGCCGGGCCGCGGTCCGGCAGATCGTGGCGGGCGAGCGCCCCGGACTGCCCGAAGCCGCGTGGCTGGCACTGCTCAGGGCGGCAGACGGAGGGTACGAGCCGAGTGTCGTCGTCGGCGCCCACGATGTACGGGCGACGCCACGAAGTCTCCCGGATCAGCCCCCGCCGCCGTCGGCCGCCGCCGCGCGTGAGCCTGCCCGTTCCTCGGCACAGGACGGCCGTCTGGTCGTCCTCGCTCTCGGCGGCGTACTCGTGGTCGCTGTGGTTCTGATCGTGACGCTGATGAGCGTCACGTAGGCAGTCAGGTCGTTCGCCGGGTGAACAGCGCTCCGCGCGGTGAGGATGGGGGCATGGGATTCCATGTCGACTCCGAGACCGGGCTGCTGCGCCAGGTCATACTGCACCGACCAGACCTGGAGCTGAAGCGCCTCACACCCAGTAACAAGGACGCCCTGCTCTTCGACGATGTGCTCTGGGTGCGCCGTGCCCGGCATGAGCACGATGGGTTCGCGGACGTGCTGCGCGACCGCGGGGTGGAGGTGCACCTCTTCGGCGATCTTCTCCGCGAGTCGCTGGAGATCCCGGAGGCCAGAAAGCTCGTGCTGGACCGGGTCTTCGCCGAGAAGGAGTACGGTCCGCTCGCCACCAGCCACCTCAGAGCCGCTTTCGACGAGCTGTCCACGGCCGACCTGGTCGAGGCGCTGGTCGGCGGGATGACCAAGCGGGAGTTCCTCGCCGGTCATCCCGAGCCGACGTCCGTCCGCTTCCATGTGATGGATCTCGACGACTTTCTCCTCCGGCCCCTGCCGAACCATCTCTTCACCCGCGACACCTCCGCCTGGATCTACGACGGCGTCTCCATCAATGCCATGCGCTGGCCGGCCCGGCAGCGTGAGACCGTCCACTTCGAGGCGATCTACAAGCACCATCCGCTCTTCACCGGTCCGCGCGCGGGCGAGTTCCACCACTGGTCGGAGGGGCAGGACGACTACCCCTCCACCATCGAGGGCGGCGACGTCCTGGTCATCGGCAATGGCGCGGTACTGATCGGGATGAGTGAGCGGACCACTCCGCAGGCCGTGGAGATGCTGGCCCGCGGGCTGTTCGCGGCCGGTTCGGCCCGGACCATCGTGGCGCTGGACATGCCCAAGCGACGGGCTCTGATGCACCTCGACACCGTTATGACGATGGTCGACCGCGACACCTTCACCCAGTACGCGGGGCTCGGCATGCTCCGCTCGTACACCATTGAACCGGCCGAAGGCGCTCAAGGGCTCAGGGTCAGCGATCATCCGCCCGAGCAAATGCACAGCGCGATCGCCGCCGCGCTGGGGCTCAAGGAGATCAGAGTCCTCACGCCGACCCAGGACGTCCACTCTGCGGAGCGTGAGCAGTGGGACGACGGCTGCAATGTCCTCGCCGTCGAGCCGGGCGTCGTCGTCGCGTACGAACGCAATGTCACCACCAACACCCATCTGCGCAAGCAGGGCATCGAAGTGATCGAGATCCCCGGCAGTGAACTGGGCCGGGGCAGGGGAGGGCCCCGCTGCATGAGCTGTCCGATCGAACGCGATGCCGTATAGCAATGCAGGCCGTCGTATATACTTCCATGGTCACGTCATCGCATTCGCGACCCAGGAGCAGCCACCATGGCGATACATCTCGAAGGCCGCCACTTCCTCAAGGAGCTGGACTTCACCGCCGACGAGTTCCGCGGCCTGATCGGTCTGGCGGCCGAGCTCAAGGCGGCCAAGCGTGCGGGCACCGAGGTCCAGCGGCTGCGCGGCAAGAACATCGCGCTGATCTTCGAGAAGTCGTCGACGCGTACGCGCTGCTCCTTCGAGGTCGCGGCCGCGGACCAGGGCGCATCGACGACGTACATCGACCCGGCAGGCTCGCACATCGGCAGCAAGGAGTCCGCCAAGGACACCGCGCGGGTGCTCGGCCGGATGTTCGACGCCATTGAGTTCCGCGGTGATGGGCAGGCCACTGTCGAGGAGCTCGCCGCGTTCGCCGGGGTCCCGGTCTACAACGGCCTCACCAACGACTGGCACCCCACTCAGATGCTCGCCGATGTGCTCACCATGAGCGAGCACAGTGACAAGCCGCTCGAGCGGATCGCCTTCGCCTACCTGGGCGACGCCCGCTTCAACATGGGCAACTCCTACCTGGTCACGGCCGCTCTGCTGGGCATGGACGTCCGGATCGTCGCGCCGAAGTCGTACTGGCCGGCCGAGGACATCGTCGCCAGGGCCCGCGAGGCCGCCGAGGTCAGCGGCGCGCGGATCACCCTCACCGAGGACATCGCCGAGGGTGTTGCCGGCGCGGACTTCGTCGCCACCGACGTCTGGGTCTCGATGGGTGAGCCCAAGGAGATCTGGGACGAGCGTATCGAGGCGCTCGGTCCGTACGCCGTGACCATGGATGTACTGAGCGCCACCGGCAACGCGGACGTGAAGTTCCTGCACTGCCTGCCCGCCTTCCACGACCTGGGCACGAAGGTCGGCCGGGAGATCCATGAGAGCCATGGACTGACCGAGCTCGAAGTCACCGACGAGGTCTTCGAGTCGGAGCACTCGGTCGTCTTCGACGAGGCGGAGAACCGTATGCACACGATCAAGGCGATCATGGTCGCCACCCTCGGCGACGCCGGATAGTCATACGCGCGGTGGCGCGGGCCGGTTCCGGGCCGGTCGGCTCGGAACCGGCTCTTGCGGAGCGAGCCGGTCGGGGGTGATCGCCCTGCGTCGCCGCTCATCGAGGCCTCAGTGAGTGGACGCCGGGGGCATGCAACCGGTCTCGGGGTAGTGGCCGTTGGCGTCGGCCCACACGCGGTCTTTGCTGACGGCTCCAGTGACGCAGGTCCTGAGCTACAGGCCCATGCCGCCCATGGTGCGTTCCAGGGAGTTCGCGCAGAGGCGGGCTCCCCCGGTCTTCGGTGGAACGACTGGGCAGACAGGCCGAACTTCTCCAGGATCGGGTAGCGCCCGTCTGTTATCGCGTTCTCATGACGGAAGTCACGTATAGGTGATAGCTTCGTAAGGCAGGTAATAGTTGGCCCGCTGAGGGAGGCCGCGTTCATGAGCCCCTTTTCCAGCCCTGCGCCCCGCACCGAGCAATGGCGCCACATCAGGCTGACCAGGCAGGACGGTGTCGCCACCGTCACGCTCGACCGGCCCGAGAAGCTCAACGCGCTCACCTTCGGTGCCTACGCCGACCTGCGCGACCTGCTCGCCGAGCTGTCCCGGGAGCGGTCCGTGCGGGCGCTGGTCCTCAGCGGAGAGGGGCGCGGCTTCTGTTCCGGCGGCGACGTCGACGACATCATCGGCGCCACGCTCGCCATGGACACCGCCCAGCTCCTCGACTTCAACCGGATGACCGGGCAGGTCGTACGGGCGCTGCGGGAATGCCCCTTCCCGGTGATCGCCGCGGTGCACGGTGTCGCGGCGGGAGCCGGCGCGGTGCTGGCGCTTGCCGCGGACTTCCGCATCGCGGACCCCTCGGCCCGGTTCGCGTTCCTCTTCACCAAGGTGGGGCTCTCGGGCGGCGACATGGGCGCGGCGTATCTGCTGCCGCGGGTCGTCGGACTGGGACACGCCACACGGCTGTTGATGCTCGGCGAACCGGTCCGCGCGCCGGAGGCCGAACGGATCGGCCTGATCAGCGAGTTGACGGACGAGGGCGAGGCGGACACCCGGGCGGCCGAGCTGGCCCGCCGACTGGCGGAGGGCCCGGCGCTGGCATACGCCCAGACCAAGGCACTGCTCACCGCTGAGCTCGACATGCCGCTCGCGGCCTCGGTCGAGCTGGACGCGGCGACGCAGGCGCTGCTGATGAACGGCGAGGACTACGCGGAGTTCCACGCGGCGTTCACGGAGAAGCGCGCGCCGAAGTGGCAGGGGCGCTGACGATGCCCCGGCCGACCGCAAGCACCGCGACGAACCCGCCCCCTGCCGCGCCGCCCGAGTCGACCCGGGCCTCCGTCTCACCGGCCGAGCAGGAGGGCCGGGTCCTGGCGCCGGCGCGATCCGGCCGTGCCCTGCGTGTCGCCGTGATCGGTGGCGGGCCCGGCGGGCTGTACGCCGCCGTGTTGCTCAAGCGGCTCGATCCCGCGCGGGAGATCACCGTCTGGGAGCGGAACGGCCCCGAGGACACCTTCGGATTCGGTGTCGTCCTCTCCGACGAGACCCTCGGCGGGATCGAGCACGCCGACCCCGCTGTCTACCGAGCGCTCCAGGACGAGTTCGTGCGCTGGGACGACATCGACATCGTCCACCGCGGCCGGACCCTCACCTCCGGCGGACACGGCTTCGCCGCACTCGGCCGGCGCAGGCTGCTGGAGATCCTGCACCAGCGCTGCGCCGATCTCGGCGTACGGCTCCGTTTCCGCACCCCCGCCCCGCCGGCCGCCGAGCTCGCCGAGGCGTACGACCTCGTCATCGCCGCCGACGGCCTGCACAGCCTCACCCGAGAGGCGCACGCCGACTCCTTCGCGCCGCGCATCACCTCCCACCAGTGCCGCTACATCTGGCTCGCCGCCGACTTCGCCTTCGACGCCTTCCGCTTCGAGATCGCCGAGACCGAGCACGGGGTGATGCAGCTCCACGGCTACCCCTTCGCCCGCCCGTCTCCCGGCGACCACCCCTCAACGAGGTCCTCCGGGCCGCAGAACCAATGCGGCACCAGCACCGTCATCATCGAGATGCGCGAGGAGGTCTGGCGGGCGGCCGGCCTCGACACCTGCGACGAGGCGCAGTCCACGGACCAGTGCGCGAAGATCTTCGCCGACGCCCTCGGCGGCCGCCCCCTCCGCGGCAACAACTCCGCCTGGATCGCCTTCCGTACCGTCGTCAACGACCGCTGGTCCCACGGCAATACGGTGCTGCTCGGCGACGCCGCCCACACCGCCCACTTCTCCATCGGCTCCGGCACCAAGCTCGCCGTCGAGGACGCGCTCGCGCTCGCCGCCTGCATCGAGGAGCAGCCGACCCTCGGCCAGGCCCTCGCCGCGTACGAGACCGAACGCCGCCCGGTCGTCGAGTCCACCCAGCGCGCGGCCGCCGCCAGCCTCCGCTGGTTCGAGGAGCTCGCCACCTACCTCGACCAGCCGCCCCGGCAGTTCGCCTTCAACCTGCTCACCCGCAGCCGCCGAGTCACCCACGACAATCTGCGGCTGCGCGATGCGGCCTTCACCGACTCCGTCGAGCGCGACTTCGGCTGCCCGCCGGGCACACCCCCGATGTTCACGCCACTCCGGCTGCGCGGACTGACCCTGCGCAACCGCGTGGTCGTCTCGCCCATGGACATGTACAGCGCCGCCGACGGCATCCCCGGCGACTTCCATCTCGTCCACCTCGGCGCACGCGCCCTCGGTGGAGCGGGCCTCGTCATGACCGAGATGGTCTGTGTCAGCGCCGAGGGCCGGATCACCCCCGGCTGCACCGGCCTCTACACCGACGAACAGGGCGCGGCCTGGCGCCGCGTCACCGACTTTGTGCACCACCACTCGCCCGGCACGGCGATCGGCGTCCAGCTCGGCCATTCCGGGCGCAAGGGTTCCACCAAGCTCATGTGGGAAGGCATCGACCAGCCGCTCGACCAGGGCAACTGGCCGCTCTCCGCCCCCTCCGCGCTGCCGTACCGGACCGGGGTCAACCAGGTCCCGCACGCCCTGGACCGGTCCGGACTGAACGACATCCGCGAGCAGTTCGCCGCCGCCACCCGACGCGCCGTCCGCAGTGGCTTCGACCTCCTCGAACTCCACTGCGCCCACGGCTACTTGCTGTCCGGTTTCCTCTCTCCGCTCACCAACCGGCGCACCGACTCCTGCGGCGGCTCCCTGGAGAACCGCCTCCGCTTCCCCCTCGAAGTCTTCGACATGATGCGCGACATCTGGCCCGACGACCGGCCCATGGCCGTCCGTATCTCCGCGACCGACTGGGCACAGGGCGGCACCACCGCCGATGATGCGGTCGGGATCTCCCGCGCCTTCGCCGCCCACGGCGCCGACGCGATCGACGTCTCCACGGGACAGGTCGTCCCCGACGAGCAGCCCGAGTACGGCCGCTCGTACCAGACTCCGTACGCCGACCGGATCCGTAACAGCCTCGGCATCCCGGTCATCGCCGTGGGCGCGATCTCCTCCTGGGACGATGTCAACTCGCTCCTGCTGGCGGGCCGCGCCGACCTCTGCGCGCTGGCCAGGCCGCATCTCTACGACCCCCACTGGACGCTGCACGCGGCGGCCGACCAGGACTACGCGGGCCAGGGCGCGCCCTGGCCGCTCCCGTACCGCGCGGGCAGCCGCAAACCCCCGACCGGCCGCACGGACGCACCGAAACCGAGGCTCACCCTGCGCTGAGGCAGACGCAGCAGCACAGCATCCGGGGTCACGGTTGCACGAACGCCGCGCCCGCGTCCCGCAGCAGCGCGTGCAGCCGGGCGAAGACCTCCGCCGACCGTCCGCCCGGCCAGCCCTGCGGCAGCAGCTCGACCGGCAGGCCCGGATCCACGTACGGCAGCCGCCGCCAGGAGTCCAGCGCCGACAGATAGTCCCGGTACGCGCCCTGCGCAGGCACCTCGTCGCGCGCCTCCCACGCCCGCAGCACCGGCCCGTGCAGATCCAGGAACTCCTCGTGCTGCTTGGCGATCGCCGCCAGATCCCACCAGCGCGCCACCGCCTCCGCCGTGGGCGCGAAGCCGAGGTGCTCGCCGCGGAACAGCTCGACATACGGGTCGAGCTGGAGCCGCCGCAGCGTGTGCCGGGTCTCCTCGTACAGCCGCGCCGGCGCGATCCAGACACCGGGCGCCGCCGACCCGAAGCCGAGCCGGGCCAGCCGGGAACGCAGCAGATGGCGCTTGTGGCGCTCGGCCTCCGGCACCGAGAAGACGACGAGCACCCAGCCGTCGGACAGTGAGGGGGAGTGCCGGGTGTAGATACGCCGGTCCCCGTCGTCGAGCAGCTGGCGCGCATCCGCCGACAGCGCGTAACCGGCGGCCCCGTCCGCGGTGCGCTCGGGGATCAGCAGACCGCGGCGTTTGAGCCGGGAGACCGAGGAACGTACCGACGGGGCGTCGACGTCGAGGACCGCCAGCAGACGGATGAGTTCGGCCACGGGGAGAGACCCCGACCGTTCGCGTCCGTACGCGCCGTACAGGGTGACGATCAGGGAGCGGGGGGTGTGCTGCTCGGCCACGTGATCACTCTATGGCCCGCAGCCGGTAGCGCTGCAGCTTGCCGGTCGGGGTGCGCGGAAGCGCGTCGAGGAAGACGATCTCGCGCGGACATTTGTACGGTGTCAGCCGCCGTTTCACGGAGTCGGTCAGCGCGGCGGCGGTGTCGTCGCCGGCCGGGACCCCGTCGCGCAGCACGACGTACGCCACCACGATCTGGCCCCGCAGCGGGTGGGTACGGCCGATCACCGCAACCTCCGCCACATCCGGGTGGTGCAGCAGCGCGTCCTCCACCTCCGGTCCCGCGATGTTGTAGCCGGCCGAAATGATCATGTCGTCGGCGCGTGCGACATAGCGGAAATAGCCGTCCGGCTCACGTACATACGTGTCGCCTGTGACGTTCCAGCCGTCATGTACATACTCCCCCTGGCGAGGGTCGGCCAGATAGCGGCAGCCCACCGGGCCGCGTACGGCCAGCAGCCCCGGTTCGCCGTCCGGGACCGGCAGGCCGGCGGTGTCCACCACGCGCGCGTGCCACCCCGGAACCGGGATCCCGGTGGTCCCCGGCCTGATCGACTCGTCCGCCGCCGAGATGAAGATGTGCAGCAGCTCGGTCGCGCCGATGCCGTTGATGATGCGCAGCCCGGTCCGCTCCTGCCAGGCACGCCAGGTGGCGGCGGGCAGATTCTCACCGGCGGACACACAGCGCCGCAGCGAACCGGTGTCGTGCGCCTCGAGCTCGTCCAGCATCACGCGGTACGCGGTCGGCGCGGTGAACAGGACCGACACCCGGTGCGCGGCGATCGCGGACAACAGCTGCCTGGGGCCCGCCTGTTCGAGCAGCAGCGCCGACGCTCCCGCCCGCATCGGGAAGATCACCAAGCCGCCGAGCCCGAAAGTGAAGCCCAGGGGCGGGCTGCCCGCGAAGACATCGTCGGGCTCGGGCCGCAGTACTCGCGCGGAGAAGGTGTCCGCTACGGCCAGCACATCCCGGTGGAAGTGCATGCATCCTTTGGGGCGGCCGGTCGTGCCCGAGGTGAATGCGATCAGCGCGACATCGTCGGCCGCGGTCGCCACCGCTTGGTACGGCTCCGGCGCCGCGCCGGCGGCCAGTCCCAGCAGATCGTCGGGGGAGTCACCGCCGTACGCCGTGATGCGCAGCCCCGGCACCTCCGCCTTCGCCAGATCGTCGACCGACCGGATGTCGCACAGGGCGTGACTGACGGCGGCGATCTCGCAGACCGTGGCCAGTTCCCTGGCCCGCTGCTGGGCCAGAACGGTGACCGCCACCGCGCCCGCCTTCATCACGGCCAGCCAGCAGGCGGCGAGCCAGGGGCTCGTCGGGCCGCGCAGCAGGACGCGATTTCCGGGGACCACTCCAAGACCGGAGGTGAGGACATGCGCGATCCGGTCGACCTGGTCGCGCAGCTCTCCGTAGGTCCAGACCTCGCCGCCGCCGGTACGGAAGACGGGCCGCTCGGCGCCGAATCGCTCGATCGTACGGTCCAGCAGCTCGGCCCCGCAGTTGAGCCGCTGCGGATAGTTCAGTTCGGGCAGGTCGAGGAGGATTTCCGGCCACTGCCCGGTGGGCGGGAGGTGGTCGCGCGGAAAGGTGTCGAGGTGGGCCGAGGGTGTCAGCTCCATGGTTCGCCCCTTCTCGTGGTGGGGTCGCGAATCGAGCGTATCGTGAAGGTGACGACAGTCAACGGTCCGCGATACCCTGCTTTCCCAGGGGGCACCCCCCGGACCCCCGGCCGCACGAAGTGGGGGCACGGATGCCCGTATTTTCACTCGATCCGGCACAGACCGCCTGGTGTGCGCAGCTGCGCACCCTGGCCGACGAGCGGCTGCGACCACTCGCGGAGAAGGCGGAGCCGGGCCGCGTCAACCGCCCGTTGGTCGCCGCTCTCGGCGAACTCGGCTTGCTGCAAAGCCTGTTCGGGGCCGGTGCGCTCGAGCTCTGCCTGCTGCGCGAATCGCTGGCGTACGGCAGTACGGAGGCCGAGACCGCGCTCGCCCTCCAGGGTCTGGGCAGCTACCCGCTGGTCCAGGCGGGTACGGCCGCCCAGCAGGAGCGCTGGCTGCCCGAGGTGATCGCGGGGCGTGCCGTTGCCGCCTTCGCGCTGAGCGAGCCGGACGCCGGCTCGGACGCGGCGGCACTCGCCCTCAAAGCCGTGCCGGATCAAGGAGGCTGGCGGCTGAGCGGTGAGAAGCGCTGGATCTCCAACGCCCCCGAGGCTGACTTCTACACCGTCTTCGCCCGTACGACGGAGGGCGCGGGCGCGCGTGGAGTCACCGCGTTCCTCGTCCCGGCGGACCGGCCGGGACTGACCGGGACCGCGCTGGAGATGCTCTCGCCGCACCCCATCGGCGCACTTGCTTTCAACGGTGTGCCGGTGACCGGCGACGACGTCCTCGGCGAGACCGACCGCGGCTTCCGTGTCGCCATGAACACCCTGAACCTCTTCCGGCCCAGCGTCGGCGCTTTCGCAGTCGGTATGGCCCAGGCCGCCCTGGACGCGGCCCTCGAGCACACCGCCCGCCGTACTGCCTTCGGCGGTCCGCTCAAGGAGCTCCAGTCCGTCGCCCACCAGGTCGCCGAGATGGCGACACGGACCGAGGCCGCCCGGCTTCTCGTGTACGCCGCGGCCGCCGCGTATGACGAAGGGGACGCCGACGTGCCGAAGCGGTCCGCGATGGCGAAGCTACTGGCGACGGAGACCGCGCAGTACGTCGTGGACGCCGCCGTCCAGCTGCACGGCGCCCGCGCGCTCCAGCGCGGCCACCTTCTGGAACACCTCTACCGAGAGGTCCGTGCCCCCCGGATCTACGAGGGCGCCACCGAGGTCCAGCGCACGATCATCGCCAAGGAGCTGTACTCCAAGGAGCAGTACGCGAAGGGGCCGTACGCGAAGGAGCAGTACGCGAAGGGGCCGTACGCGAAGGAGCAGTACGCGAAGGGGCCGTACGCGAAGGAGCAGTACGCGAAGGAGCCGTGCGCGAAGGAGCAGTACCTGAAGGAGCCGCACGCAGAGGAGCCGCACGCATGAGCCTGCACCGCCACAATCCGGCCGAGCTCTCGCCGCCCACCGGCTTCTCGCACGCTGTCACCGCCACCGGCTCACGCCTTGTGTTCCTGGCCGGGCAGACCGCGCTGGACACCGACGGGAAGATCGTCGGCGAGACGCTGCCCGAGCAGTTCGAGACGGCACTGGCGAATCTGCTCACCGCCCTCGCGGCCTCCGGCGGCGCCCCGCAGGACCTCGCCCGGGTCACGGTCTACGCCACCGATGTCGCCGACTACCGCGTTCATGCGGGTGAACTGGGCCGTATCTGGCGGCGGTTGGCGGGCCGTGACTACCCCGCGATGGCGGTGATCGGCACTGTCCGGCTCTGGGACGACGAGGCCCTGGTCGAGCTCGACGGTGTGGCCGTGCTCCCCTGACCGGGGTCCGGCGGCCCGGAGACTCAGTACATAACATCGTTATGACCCGAGGGGAGCCGTCATGCCGGAGATCGAACTCGGCGCAGGGACGATCGCGTACGAGGACACGGGAGGCCCCGGCCCCGTCGTTGTCCTGCTGCACGGTCTGGTCCACGACGCGACGGTCTGGCGCAAGGTCGTCGCCGGACTGGGACGGGACCACCGCTGTATCGCCCCGACCCTGCCCTACGGCTCGCACCGCACCCCCATGCGCCCGGACGTCCCGCTCGGCCCCGACTCCGTCAATGAGCTGATCGCGGAGTTCCTGGACCGCCTGGACCTGCGCGAGGTGACCCTCGTCGAGAGCGACTGCGGACGCGCGCAGACCGTCGCGGGACGCCATCCCGAGCGGCTCGCCCGGCTCGTGCTCATCTCGTGCGAGGCCTTCGACAACTACCCGCCGGGCGCACCCGGCAAGATGATCTCGCTCGTCTGCAAAGTGCCCGGCGGCGTCGCGCTGATGGCCCGGATCCTGGCGCTGAAGCCGCTGCGCCGACTGCCCATCGGCCTCGGCGCGCTCACCAGGCGTCCCGTACCGCACGAGATCGCCGACGGCTGGCTGCGGCCGCTGCTCACCGACAAGGCCATCAGGAACGACTTCCGCCGCTACAACGCGGGTGTACGCAAGACCGAACTCCTCGAAGCGGCCGAAGGACTACGGAAGTTCGACCGGCCCGCGCTGGTGGTGTGGGCAACGGAGGACCGGATGATGCCGGGGGAACACGGCCGGCGGCTGGCCGAACTGCTGCCGAAGGGGCGGCTGCTGGAGATCGAGGACAGCTGCACGCTGATCGCCGAGGACCAGCCGGAGCGCCTGACGGAAGCGCTGCGTGCCTTCATCGCGGAGACTGCCGCGGAACGGTCTTGATCGATTGGTGGTGTGCCCGCCCCGGGTTTACCGTCGATGGGTAGACGGATTCGTCTACTGACCCTCGTAAGAGGGACACGATCCGCCATGACGACCCCGCAGCCGATACCCACGCAGACCGCCGCGTCGGACAAGAAACTCGGCGGCAACGGGATCGCGCTCCTCGTCATCGCCTCGTGCCAGTTGATGGTGGTACTCGATGTCACCATCGTGAACATCGCGCTCCCGCACATCCAGAGCGCGCTGAACTTCTCGACCACGAGCCTTTCCTGGGTCGTCAGCGCCTATACGCTCACCTTCGGCGGCCTGCTCCTTCTCGGCGGCCGCACCGGTGACATACTCGGCCGCCGCCGGGTCTTCATGTTCGGCGTCCTGCTCTTCGCGCTCGCCTCTCTGCTCGGCGGCCTCTCCCAGAACTCCGGCCAGCTCCTTGCCTCTCGCGCCCTGCAGGGCGTCGGCGGCGCCATCGCGTCGCCGACCGCGCTCGCACTGATCACCACCACCTTCACCGAAGGCCCGGCCCGCAACCGGGCGTTCGGAGCTTTCGCGGCGGTCTCCGCGGGCGGCGGCGCGATCGGTCTGCTGGCAGGCGGCATCCTCGTCGAATGGCTCGACTGGCGCTGGGTGTTCTTCGTCAATGTGCCGATCGCCCTGCTCATCGTTCTGGCGACGCCCCGCCACATCAAGGAGTCCGAGCGCCATCCGGGTCACTTCGACCTGGCCGGTGCGGTGACCTCGACGCTCGGCATGGTCGCGCTGGTCTACGGCTTCATCCGGGCCGCGCAGGAAGGCTGGCGCGACCGGCTCACGCTCGCGTCGTTCGCCGCGGCGGTGGTGCTCCTCACGACCTTCATCCTCATTGAGCGCCGCTCGAAGCAGCCGATCACGCCACTGCACATGTTCGCCGACCGCAATAGGGCAGGCACCTACGGAATCATGCTGAGCCTCGCCGCCGCGATCTTCGGCATGTTCTTCTTCCTCACGCTCTTCGTACAGGACGTGCTGGACTTCAGCCCGCTCCAGGCCGGCCTCGCCTTTCTGCCGGTGAGCGCGGTCATCGCGGTGGGGGCGGGCATCGCCTCCCAACTTCTGCCGAAGTACGGACCGAAACCGTTCATGGTGACCGGTGCGATCCTGGCCGCGGTGGGACTGTCCTGGCTGACCCTCACCGATATCCATTCGACCTATCTGGGCAGCATCCTGGGACCGGTGCTCATCTTCGGCCTCGGCATGGGGATGAACTTCGTCTCGCTGACCCTGATGGCCGTCTCCGGTGTGCCCAGACATGAGTCGGGCGCGGCCTCCGGCATGCTCAACGCGACTCAGCAGGTGGGCGGTTCGCTCGGCCTGTCCATTCTGGTGACGGTCTTCGGTACGGCCAGCCGCAACGAGGCCAAGGACCAGATACCGCTCTTCATGGCCCAGGCCACCCCGGTGGAACGGCTGAGCTTCCGGCGCACCGGACAGCTCCCACCGCCGTGGGGCGACGAGGTGCTGACCTCCGGAGTCTCCGTCGCGTTCACCGTGGCCGCCATCTTCACGGTGATCGCCGCGGTGATCGCCCTCCTGGCCATCCAGGTCCGCCCCTCGGACCTGGCACGCCTCCGGGGAGGGGTCACTCCCGGGCAGCCCTGAGACTCATTCGGGGACTGTGCTGCTGGTGACGGTGAACAGGGCGCCGTCCGGATCGCGCAGCGTGGCCTCCTCGCCCTGCGGCATCGAGCTCTGTCCCAGGACGAGACCTCCATTGCGGCGGGCTGCCTCCACGGTGGCCTCGACGTCGCCGACCGGGAAGTGGCAGTGCCAGTGGGGCCGGAGCGTGGGGTCCGGTGCCGCCCCCGTCGCGCCGGAGCTGAGGCGCGCGAGCACATGCCCCTTGCTGCGCAGCACGACTTCGTCCTCTTCGTAGTCGACCTGGCAGGAGCCGGGGCGATCGGATGCCCACTCGAGGACTTCGCCGTAGAAGATCGCCGCTTCGAAGGCGTTGCGGGTCCGCAGACGCAGCCAGACGGGCGCCTTCTTGCGCCCGGTCAGCCAGTCCGAGACGAGCAGTCCCTCCCAGATGCCGAAGACGGCGCCGTCACGGTCGGCAGCCAGCGCCCCCCGTCCCATGGTGAAGGTGAGCGGGCCGACCGCGACGGTGCCGCTGCGCTCCCGGATACGCGCGGCGGTCTCATCCGTATCGATGACGGCGAAGTACGGGGTCCAGGCGACGGCGACCTGCAACATGGACGCCAGCGCCCCGATTCCGGCGACCGGCGCACCCTCGAGGAAAGCGGTACTGAACTCGTCGCCCAGTACGCCCTTCCGGAATTCCCACCCCATGACCGCGCCGTAGAAATCCTGCGCGCCCTGCAGGTCACGTGTCATCAGACTGACCCAGCACGGCGCGCCGAACACTGCGGCGCTCGATGTCACTCCTGCGGATCCGGCTGCTCTCGTTGGCTTGTCCATCACTCGGCGTCCCGGTCGGATTGGGGCGCTATGCACCCCCAGCCCCCTTATCCTCCCCTGAACAGGGCAGGCTCGCGAACCGCGCACGTACTCTCAGTGACGGACCGGGACGGTGACGAGCCGGTCAGATGTCCCGGAACTGATGCGCCGGGTTTCTGGCCGGGGGCGACCGCTCCTTGTAGAGGTCGGCGTCGTGGCTGACGGGTCGGCCTCCCCTGCCGCCTTTGCTCTTCCGGCTGGCGGCCTGGTCATTCTTCTCGGGGATGGCTGCTTTGACGTGGCGTTTGCGCAGGTAGGCGCGGTTGCCGCAGGACGAGTGGGCCTTGTCCCCGGCTACCGCGCCGGGCCGGGTGCGGGGCCCTGCACGAACTCGTCGATGGAAGGACTGCGGTCAGCTCTGCCGGCATCGGCCGACCAAGCCGAGAGCGCCGGTTCGGTTCGTGTCAGCCGGCCCAGTGGCCCGAGGTGAACGTCACCGCGAGCACCACCGTCAGCGGAGCCACTACGCCGACGTACGCCTCCTTCACCCATGTGCGCCGCAGGCTCCAGTGGGCCAGGCCGGTCCACAGCGGCCACCAGAGCAGGGTTGCGCGGGGGATGGACAGGTACCAGTACGACGTCCCCAGGGCCCAGAGATTGAGCCCGATGAACACGGCTTCCGGCCAGCGGCGGCGGAGCAGAAGGAAGAAGAGCAGCAGGACACCGACCGCCATCGCGGCCAGTTCGAGCTGGAACTCCCAGGCGTAGCCGGTGGTCTGGAGGTGGTCGAAGGCGTTCCGCCAGGTGTTCCGGAACGCTTCGGCGGGGGTGTGGAAGTCGCGGTACCAGCCGCGTTCCTGCGCGTGCTTCCAGGCTGT
Source organism: Streptomyces sp. NPDC048479 (assembly GCF_040651435.1). Taxonomy (NCBI): domain Bacteria; kingdom Bacillati; phylum Actinomycetota; class Actinomycetes; order Kitasatosporales; family Streptomycetaceae; genus Streptomyces; species Streptomyces sp. NPDC048479. Next base: position 28,245 of record NZ_JBEZKA010000024.1, on the reverse strand, counting down.
CCAGTCGCCGGTGTTCGCGTGCAGGTAGACGGTGTAGGCGGTGGCGGGTAAGACGGGCAAAGCACACCAGGGCAGGGAGCGCCAACGGCGGCGCCCTCGGCGGTCGTCCCGGGCCAGGAGGCATTCGACCGTGATCGCGGTGGCAAGGAACAGGCCGCTGATCCGGGTGGTGGTGGCCAAGGCGGCGAGAACGCCCGCGATTGGCCAGTTGCGGTTCTTCGCCGCGAGCCAGGCCGGCAGCGCAAACGCGAGGAAGAGGGATTCCGTGTATCCGGCTGCCAGGAACACCGCGGCGGGCGACAGCAACAGAAAGCCCGTGGCCCGTTGGCCGGCCCGAGCGCTGTCCGGTCGGCCCAGTCCGGCGATCCTGGCCAGGGCTACGACGGCCACCGCACCGCTCACCAGGGAGATCAGCAGGCCGGCCACGGTCCAGTCGGTGATGAGGGTGTGCACGCCGCGCAGCAGGAGGGGGAAACCGGGGAAGAAGGCCACCCGGTTGTCGGACGCGGGGTCGACTCCCGGGAAGGGGTCGAAGTAGCCGTACTGGCCTATGTGTTGATAGTGCACCCAGTCCCATTGCTCCCAGCGGGACAGCCATGGGGCGGGTGTCCTGGCGTCGGATCCGGCAGGGGACAGCCAGGCGGTGCAGTAGGCGACGAGCCACAGCCCGAGGCGCGTGAACAGGTAGAGCCGGAGCACCCGGAGGTCCGTGGGGGGCAGTCGGTCGAGCAGTCGCCGCTGCTCGGGGGCGCCGGTCCGTACGGGACCTGGATCGCGTGTAGGAGCACGGTGTGCCGGCCTCGAGGCCGACCGCTTGGTGGTGGGCAGGGTCGTGGTCATCGGGCATCCATTCCTGGGTCCGTCGGTTACGGGACGCCGAGTTCGAAAAGGGCGTAGCCCGCGTACGAGCCGGAAGCCAGGGCCGCGATGCCGAGGAGCATGAGCTGGTGGGTCAGGCTGAGGCGGCGCAGGGCGAGGGCGACCGGGAGAAAGAGCGGGAAGAGGGGGAGCAGATAGCGGGAGACGTTGCCGAATATCTGCTGGCTGCCGAGGACGAGGACGAGGGTGAGGACGGTGTAGACCGTCAGGACGGCCGGGGGACGCAGCCGGATCAGCAGCGGGAGCAGTGCGAGCGCGAGCAGGACGACACCGACGCCGATCAGGTCCGCGAAGGGCCAGGCGGAGAGATAGTCGAAGTGGCCCACCGGGACGGATGTGAGGACGTCGAGGGTATGCCGGCCGTAGTCCCACTCGTGGGCCCAGGCACCGGACTGAAGCCTGAAGTAGCCGCCGTAGTCGCCCATTTGGTGACCCACCCAGCCGAGATGGGCGAGGAGACCGAGCGGGGCGACGGCCATCGCGGCCACCGGACGCAGGATGCCGTCGCGGTGACGGTGGAGCGCGAGCAGGGCCGCGACGGCGACGGCGGCGATCAGCGCCACGGCGGTGGGCCGGTTGAGCCCTGCCACGCAGGTGAGGAGACCGGCGGTGAGCCAGCGGCGGCTCAGGACGGCATGGCAGGCCCAGACGGCCAGGGCCACGTAGAGGGAGTCGGAGTAGACCGCCCACTCCACGCCGGAACCGGGCCAGACGGCCCAGAGTCCGGCTGCGGCCAGCCCGGCCCGTCTGCCGCCGAGGTGTTCGGTGATGGCGTAGATGCCCAGGGCGGCGGCCAAGGAGGCGACGACGGAGACCAGCAGGCCGGCGCCGTACAGGCCGAGGCCGGTGAGCTCGGAGACCAGCCGCACCAGCGCCGGGTAGAGCGGGAAGAACGCCGCCGAGTTCCCTTCGAGTGTGATCGGGCCGGTGGCGCCGGGGATCGGGACCAGCTGAGGGTCGTACCCGTGCGCGGCGACCTGCTGGTACCACCAGCCGTCCCAGCTGGCCAGGACGTCCCACGGGTGGGCGCCGCCGCCGAAGCGCGGGTTCTTCGTGCGGTAGTCGCCGGCGGAGTGCAGCAGCCACATGAAGGCGGCGAAGCCGATGAACTTGAGCGTGCCGTAGACGGCCAGTACGGGGCCGTAGTGCTCGGCTGTGCGGCGCAGCCGGCGCCGGCGGTCGGGGCCCGTGGCGGCGGGCTGCTGTGACAGCCTCGCGTTCCAGCTCAGGGTGCCGGTCGCGGTCGTACGGGCGGTGGTCCTGATCATGCGCGGAACACCCACGCTCGGAAGAACAGGAACCGCAGCAGCGTCGCGGCCAGGTTGGCGGCGAGGAGTACGGCGAGTTCGGTGGCCTGCCCGGCCGAGGGCACCGTGTGGTGCAGGGCGGCGAGCGATCCGCCGGTGAGCGCCAGGCCGATCAGGAGGACGACCAGGCCCCTGCCCTGGTGGCGCAGCACACCGCCGCGGCCACGGAGGCCGAAGGTGAGCCGCCTGTTCACGGTCGTGTTGGCGACGGCGCAGACCAGCAGCGCGAGTGCGTTGGCGGCCTGGGATCCGGCCACCGGGCGCAGCGCCGCGTAGAGGAGCAGGTATGCGAGGGTGCTGACGGCGCCTACGGCGGCGAAGCACACGAGTTGGCCGGCGAGCCTGCCCGGTGCGTCGGCGCCACCGTCGCGGAGCGACCCGCCCGGCGGCAGCGTGCCCCGCGCCAGTGCCCCGCCGATCCTGGCGATGCCGCGCAGGTCGGCCAGTGCCGTGGCGAGGATGTCGACCCGGGTGTCGGGATCGTCCACCCAGTCGACCGGCACCTCATGGATGCGCAGCCCGGCACGCTCGGCGATCACCAGCAGTTCGGTGTCGAAGAACCACTCCGAGTCCTGCACGAGGGGCAGTAGTCGCTCGGCCACATCACGCCGCACCGCCTTGAATCCGCACTGCGCGTCGGAGAAGCCCACAGCGAGGACGGAGCGCAGGAGGGCGTTGTAGCAGCGAGAGGTGATCTCTCGCTTGGGGCCGCGCACCACCCGGGAACCGGGGGCCAGGCGGGTGCCGATGGCGATATCGGAGTGGCCGGAGAGCAGCGGGGCCACGAGCGGCAGCAACGCCGTCAGTTCCGTGGACAGGTCCACGTCCATGTACGCGAGTACGGGGGCCGACGAGAGCGACCAGGCGGTACGCAGCGCCCGGCCGCGACCCTTCTCGGCCAGCCGAAGCCACTGTGCTTCGGGCAGTTCGGCTGCCAGCCGAGCGGCGATCCGCGGGGTGCTGTCCGTGCTGGCGTTGTCGGCGATGGTGATACGGAACGGATAGGGGAAGGTCTCGCACAGGTGTGCGTGGAGCCGCCGCACGCTCGGCTCCACATCTCTCTCCTCATTGAACACGGGGACGACCACGTCCAGGACGGGCTCCGGGTGGTGCGTCGCCACCGGTGCGCGGTGCGGCAGGCGGCTCAGGTCCTTCAGCACAAGTGACCCTTGGATTTTCATGTTTTGTCCTTTTTGTGACCTGGCACGGGGCAGGCCGAAGACACTCGGGGCGAGGGGGTGCTAGGGCGATACGGGGTGACGAGCGAGGACGAGGCGGTCGACGGCTAGTTCCCCGCGGTCGCCGTACCCGAAGGCGGGGCCGAGGTCGAGGGCGGCGACGTGCCCTCCGTGCTCCCCGGCGGGGTCTCGGTGGCCGTGGTCGTACTCCCGGTCGTGGCCGGCGGCGTGTTGGCGGCGGTCCCGTCCGGGGACGCGGGGGCAGTGGAGGTGGCCGAGGAGGAGGGCGCGCTCGGGGACACGTCGGGTGTCGCGGGCGGGGCGGAGGGCGACGGGCTCGTCGCGGGCTGTGGGCGGGGGTGGCTGGGCTCGAACGAGGTCGCATGGCCGGGCAGCAGGAACAGCCCGACACTGAGGCCGACGACGGCCAGGGCGGAGCCGGCGGCCCTCTGTGCGGCCCGTCTGCGAGAGCGGACACGCACCCCTGCCCGGAGACGTTCCTGGTGCCTCGGCTCGAACGGTGCGGGCGCCTCGGTGTCGCGCATCATCTGTGCCAGCTGCCGCTCGAAGTGATCCATGGGGTTCTCCTTCACCGCACCGGCTCGTTCACATCGCCCAGGAGCAGCCTCAGCCGCGCCACTCCGCGTGCGGCATGGGACCGAGCCGTGCCCACCGGGCACCCGAGCGCCTCCGCCACCTGCCCCTCGGGCAGGTCCTGGTAGTAGCGCAGCACCACCGCCACCCTCTGCTTCGGCGACAACTGGGCCAGCGCGGCCTCCAGTCGAGAACGCTCCACCACGTCCGCCGACACGTCGCCGACCGCCGCCGCCTCGGGCAGCTGTTCGACGGGGCGTTCACCCCACCAACGCCGCTGTCCCGAGCGTGCCGCCGCGCGCACCATCACCTTGCGGACGTACGGCTCCGGTGCGTCATCCGCGACCTTGGGCCAGACGAACCAGAGCTTGACCAAGGACTCCTGCAACAAGTCCTCGGCCCGATGCCGATCGCCTCCGACGAGCAGACGGGCCAGGTGGACCAGCGCCGACCAGCGGGCAGCCACGAACTCGTCGAACGCACGGGCTCGACTCTGCTCCATCCGCACTGTCCCTGTTCTCGCCGGTCGCCTACACCCTGTAGAAGACACTGGCACGCGGCCCACGATGCACCTGCGGCCCGTGATCTGGATCACAGGGCATGTCGACGACGAGCGCGCGAGATGCTCCTCCGTCCCGTCCCGTCCCGTCAGAGACGCCGACGAGGAGGACGCGGTTCGACGGCCCCGCCCGACGGCCACCCGCCCGACGGGAAGGGCGTCGCCGTCGAAGACCAGTGGTGCCAACCCCTTCGGCCGCAGGGGGTTTCCGTACCTCCAGGTGGGAGGACGGCCCGGTCGTCCACCCCCGCCGGACGGCCCCCTCCTCCACGGGCGCCGGTGTGACCTGGGCGTAGGCGATCGTTCCGTCCTTGCTCACCAGGCCACTGGTGAACGGCTCGGAGACACTCGCCACCCACCGCGCCTTCTTCAACCCGGCTGTCAGAGCGATCTCGGACTTGTTGGCCGCGGGGGTCGGTCCGACCGCCGGGCGCCTCGAAGACGACCCGCGCGGTCGCACCGGCGGCGGAGGTTTGCGGGAAGCCCTCCCCGCGACCGGAACCAGTGCCGCCGTTCGCTCATCCTGTACCCCGGGTAGGCCTGCTTGCTTACTCTCTCGCGGACGCAATAGGTGGAGGTGGGGGCGCATCACACGGCAGGTCCCGCATCCCGACCAGGTTGCGCGCGTTGCTGCCAACCGTGGCACTCGACTCCTGCTTGCCGCCCGAACTTCCTTCTTCCCGCGGTACCCGGCGGTCCTGGACGCCGGTGAGTCGGTCCTCGCCGCGGGCAGCCACGGGAGCCCGCGAGCAGGTCCTCGCCGACCGGTTCTCCCTTGCGGCCTGCTGCCCAGCTTCGCTGCGGCCGCTGACGGTCGACGTCCCGCCTCCCCGGTACTTGTTCTTTCCGGGCACTGCGCACTTTGAGAGGTCTTCACCATGCCCGTGGTCAATCCCCGTTTCAGCATCCTGACCGAGGACTTCGCCGCAGCCCCCTACCGCTACTTCGCACAGCTGAGGGAGCAGACTCCGGTGCACTACGAGGCGGCGATCGACAGCTATTTCCTCTCCCGCTACCAGGACGTCAAGCGCGTACTGACGGACCACGAGGCGTTCACTACCCAGACGCTGCAGGTGCGCGCCGAGCCGGTGATGCGCGGTCCGGTCCTCGCCCAGATGACCGGGGCCGAGCACACCGCCAAGCGAAAGATCGTCGTCCGGGGCTTCACCGGCCAGGCCCTCCAGAACCAGATACGCGCCATCCACGCCAACGCCGCCGAGCTCATGGCCCCCTTCCTTTCCCGAGGCCGGATGGACCTCGTCAACGATTTCGGCAAGCCCTTCGCCGTCCACGTGACCCTCGATGTCCTCGGTTTGGACAGAGAGGACTGGCGGCAGGTGGCCGCCTGGCACAGCGGGGTCGCCGAGTTCATCACCAGCCTGACTCTCACCCCCGAGCGCCGCCGGCACTGCATGGACTGCGCGGAGCAGCTGGAGGCCTATCTCGTACCCGTCATCGAACAGCGGCGCCGCCACCCCGGCGAGGACCTGATATCCATGCTGTGCACCGCCGAGTTCGACGGCGTCGCCATGAGCAATCGCGACGTCACCGCGCTGATCATCAATGTGTTGGCTGCCGCCACCGAGCCCGCGGACAAGACCCTTGCCCTGCTCTTCAAGCACCTGATCGACCACCCCGAGCAGATGGCGCAGGTCCGCCAGGACCCGAACCTGCTGGCCGCCGCGATCGCCGAGACCCTGCGCTTCACCCCGCCGGTCCAGCTCATTCCCCGCCAGGCGGAGGAGAACGCCGTGTTCGCGGGCACCACCGTCCCGGCAGGTGCCACCGTCTTCTGCATGATCGGCGCGGCCAACCGCGACCCCGACGCCTTCACCGCCCCGGACACCTTCGACATCCACCGCCCGGACCTGGGCACCGCCCGCTCCTTCACCGCCGCCGCCCAGCACCTCGCCTTCGGTACCGGACTCCACCAGTGCGTCGGCGCTGCCTTCGCGCGCGCCGAGATCGAGACCGTCGCCGCGATGCTCCTGCCCGTGCTCGACCAGGTCCGCTACAGTCCCGACTTCCGCTACCGGGAGACGGGCCTGTACACCCGCGGACCCGTCTCCCTGTCGCTGGACTTCACTTCCGTCCACGCAGGCTGCACCGGCCGTGACTGACGCTTGTTAGGATCTCTAACGGTTGTTAGTATCCCTAACGGAGTGGCGGTCCTGGAGGCGGAATCGGCCTCCGAAGTGCCGGATGCGACACCGCTTCACACGAATGCGTGGCACCACAGCCTCGATCGGTCGGAGCCGGTTGGTGCACAAGCGGGCCGGAGCACCGCCACACCTGCCTCGTGCCGGTGGCTGTCGCCGAGAGGCCTGATGGGTGTCTCCGGGCATGGCTGTCCGGTGCTGGGACAAAGGAGGATGGGAGCCGCCATGGCGTCCGTGGGAGAGAGACTGAGCCGTGCGCGAGTACGGGCCTTCATAGGCCGGGACGAGGAACTCGGGCGCTTCGGGGAGGCTTTGGCCGGCGATCCGCAGGCGCCGTTCGTGTTCTACGTGTTCGGGCCGGGCGGCATCGGGAAGTCGACGCTACTGCGGCGCCTGGCGGACCACGCTCGTACGGCGGGCCGGCTGCTCGTCGAACTCGACGGCCGGTTCGTGAGCCGGGACCCGGCCGATTTCGAGCGCGCCGCCGGTCCTTTCCTGGACGTTCCGGGCACGGTCCTGTTCGTGGACTCCTTCGAGCACTGCCAGTGGCTGGAGAGCTGGCTGTGGCACCACTTCCTGCCTCGCGCGGCGGACGACACCCTGGTCGTCCTGGCCGGTCGGCGCGCTCCGCAGCCGCAGTGGACCGTCGATCCCGCCTGGTCCGGGCTCCTGCACGTGAGCGAATTGGAGCCGTTCTCCGAGGAACAGGCCCGCAGCCTGCTGGTCGCGGCGCAGATCCGGCACGAACTACGGGACCGGGTGCTCCGCTTCGCCGGAGGCAACCCGCTGGCTCTGTCCCTCGCGGCCGCAGCAGGATCGTCGGGTTGCAGCAGGGAGGAGATCTGGGCCCCCTCGGCGGACGTCCTGCGCACCCTGTTGGCGGGGTTGATCGGTGAGGTGCCCACGGCGGCCCACCGCCGCGCCCTGGAGGTGGCGGCACAGGCTCACTCGACGTCCGAGGAACTGCTCGACGCGGTGTTGCCCGGGGAGGATGCCCATCTGCTCTTCTCCTGGCTGAGGGACCTGCCCTTCATGGAGCCCACGCATCGGGGGCTCTATCCGCACGACGCCGCACGCGAGACGCTGGCCGCCGACCTGCGCTGGCGAGCACCCAACGCCTTTGAGGCGATGCGCCAGCGCCTGGCGGAAGAGTACCTGCGCATACTGCGCGAGGCACCCGAGGAGCGGGTGTGGACCGTCACCGACGACCTCTTCTACCTCTTCCGGGAGGGGAAGACCCTGGCCCGACTACGCACTTGGTCCCGCGAGGACGAGGTGCACGACCGTCCTCTGTACCCGGATGACATCGATGTGGTGCTCCGCATGGCCGAGGAGACCGAGGGAGCCGCCTCCGCGGAACTGGTCCGCTACTGGGCGCAGCGCCAGCCGCAGGCTTTCAGCGTCTACCGTCTCGTGAGCACGGGCCGGATCGTGGCATTCACTGCCCGGCTGGCTCTGCCGGCCCCTCCCGACCCCCAGGACCTGGCCACCGATCCTGTCGTCGCGGCAGCGTGGGAGTCCACCGATGCCACCGCGCCGGTGAGCCCCGGCGAACACATCGGCATAAGCCGCTTCTCGATCTACCCCGAGCGGTACCAGGTCCCCTCGCGCGTCATCGACTTGAGCAGTTCCCGGGCCCAGGCGGAGGCCGCCCGCGCCCGCGGTCGCGCCTATGGCTTCGCCGTCTACCGGGACGCCGAGACCTGGGCCGAACGCGTCAAGGGCACCCTCAGCGACACAGGGGCGCGCCCGCGAGTCGGTGAGCACACCTACGGGCTGTTCAGCGTCGACTGGCGTCAGATACCCGTGGAGACCTGGCTTCTCCACTTCATATCAGCCGCAGAAGTGCCGGCTCCACCCGGACCGTCGCCCATCTCGCGTACCGCGTTCGACGGGGCCGTGCGTGAGGCGCTGGCGCACTGGCGCGATGCGGGAGCCTTCGCCGCCTGTGCCCTGATGCGCGCCCGTCTCGCGGCTGATTTCGGTGATCCTGTAGGGGAGTTGCGCACCCTGCTGCGCCAGGCCGTCGACGACCTCGCCCATGACCCGCGCGGAGTGCGCGCCTGCGAGGCCCTGACGGCAGGCTACTTCTCCGGTGCACCCACCCAGGAGGCCGCAGCCCGCCGCCTGGGCCTTCCGTACGGCACCTACCGTCGCCACCTGCGCCAGGGCCTGGACCTGCTCTGCGAAGCCCTGTGGCAGCAGGAGCTGCACGGCCCCCGATAGCAACCGAAGCCGCATGCCTCGGCAGATGCGGGTGGACGGATGCGGACAGCAGTGGACAGTCCCCGCCCCTGTCGGGCCTGGAAAGTGGACACCGTCCGGCACGAGCCTGTGCGCCATGAACGTTGCACGCACGCAGACGAACCAGGCAGCACGCCGAGCCTCCCGGCCGGGAGCCGTGCTCGCGGCCCTCGCCGCGGCGCAGTTCACCGTCATGCTCGCCACCTCGATCGTCAATGTGGCGCTTCCTCAGATCCGCGCCGGAGTCGGCCTGTCGGACGGCGGAACCACCTGGGTGGTCAACGCCTACGGCCTGGCGTTCGGGGCACTGCTCCTGGCGGGCGGGAGGGCGGCCGACCTCCTCGGCCGCCGTCGGGTGCTGATCGCCGGTCTCGCGCTGTTCGCCGCGGCTTCTCTGTCGGCGGGACTGGCCACCGCTTCGGGCGTGCTGATCGCCGCCCGCGCCGTTCAGGGCCTTGCCGCCGCCGCCATCGCCCCGGCCGCGCTCGCCCTGACGATGGACCAGTTCCCGCCCGGCCCGGGGCGTGGCAAGGCACTGGGGGTGTGGGGGGCTGTCTCCGGCGCGGGAGGAGCGGGCGGCGTCCTGCTGGGCGGTGTGCTCACCCAGGCGTGGGGCTGGCCCTGGATCTTCCACTCGGTCGCGCTCGGGGCGGCGCTGGTCCTGGCCGCCGTGGCTGCGCTCGTGCCACGGGCGGCCGGACGGAAGGCCGGGCGGTTCGACCTGCTGGGCACGGCCACCGTCACCCTCGCCCTGACCTGCCTGGTCTGGGGCCTGACCACCGCACGTGGCGCCGGCTGGACCGACGGCCGGGTGCTGGGAGCCCTCGGGACCGCCGCCACGCTGCTCGCGGCATTCGCCGTGATCGAGCGCCGTAGGCCGAACGCGCTGATACCGCCGCGTCTGTTCACCACCGGCCAGGTCGCCGCGGGCAACCTGCTGATGGCGCTGCTGGGCTCGGTGTGGATCGCCCTGTTCTTCTTCCTGCCGCTCTACCAGCAGCAGGTCCTCGGATCCAGCCCCTTGGCCACCGGAGCGGGACAACTCCCGCTCGCCGGCGCCAACATGCTCGGCGCCGCCCTGGTGCCGCGCATCTCCCGGCGCATCGGGGCCTCCGCGACCGTGACCGCGGCCCTGCTCACCGAGGCCGCGGGCCTGATGTGGCTGTCACAGATCAGCGCCCACGGCAGCTACCTCGCCAACCTCCTCGGCCCGAGCATCCTGATCGGCCTGGGCCTCAGCATCGCCTTCGTCCAGCTCACCGCGCTCGCCGTGGACGGCGTCCCACGGGAGGACGCGGGCCTGGCCGGCGGCCTGGTGAACACCACCCGCCAGGTCGGCGGCGCCATCGGCCTCGCCGCCCTGGCCACCCTGGCCGGCTCCGTCACCGCCCACGCGTCCACCCACCAGCCCCATCTGGAAGCCCTCACCGCCGGCTACCGCACCGTCTTCACCGTCGCCGCCGCGGTCCTGGCCGCAACAGCCCTCCTCGCGCTGCTCCTCACCCGCTGCACCAGCCCGCGGACCGCAACCACCTCCACCGGCCCGGCCTCCGACCCGCAACCCGCCTGAATCTCCTGAATCCGGCTGAACCAATGGATCAGCCGCGCCACCGAAACATGTCATCCAGAGAGAGGAACCCACAGCCATGGTCACCATCGACGAGACCGCCCCCGTCATCGTCCGCCTGAGCACCGAGATCAACGCCCCGCTCGCGACGGTGTGGGAGCTGCACACCGACATCGCGTCCTGGCCCACCTGGAACACGGACATCGACCAGGCCGGACTCAACGGCCCCCTGATGCCCGGCAACTCCTTCGGCTGGCGAACCCACGGCCTGGAGATCACCTCCACCGTGCGCGAACTGGTCCCCGGCGAGCGGATCGTGTGGGGCGGCCCCGCCGACGGCATCACCGGCATTCACGTGTGGACGTTCGAGCAGAACGGCGACCACGTCACCGTCCGCACCGAGGAGTCCTGGAGCGGCGCCCCGGTCGAAGCCGCGGCCGACCACCTCGGCAAGGCCCTCCACGACTCCCTGGAGAACTGGCTTTCCCACCTCAAGGCCCGTGCCGAACAAGCTGCCTGACAAAAAAGCATCACATCCACTGAAAGAGATTCCTGCCATGACTGCTGCCAAGCCCTACCTGACCGGCCACTACACCCCCGTCGCCGACGAGGTCACCGCCACCGGACTCACCGTGGAAGGCACGCTGCCCCCGGAGCTGGACGGCCGGCTGATCCGCAACGGCCACAACCCCAAGCCCGGTGTCACCCCGACCCACTGGTTCAAGGGCAGCGGCATGGTCCACGGCATCCGCCTCCGTGAGGGCCGCGCCGAGTGGTACCGCAACCGCTGGGTGCGCACCCCCGCCCTCGACGGCGCCCCCTACATGACCGAGCACGGCCCCGACCTGACCGCCAGCGCCGCCGGCACCCACATCATCGAGCACGCCGGACGGCTGCTCGCCCTGTGCGAGGCGAACGTCCCCTTCGAACTCACCCCGGACCTGGAGACCGTCGGCGCGTACGACTTCGACGGCGCGCTGCGCAGCGCGATGACCGCGCACCCCAAGGAGGACCCGCTCACCGGGGAGTTGCACTTCTTCGGCTCCTCGCCCTTCCCGCCGTTCCTGACGTACTACGTCGCCGACGCCAAGGGCGGGATCGTCCACAGCGCCGAGATCCCGGGAGCAACCGCCTCCCTCAAGCACGACTTCGCCCTGACCCGCCGCCATGTGGTCTTCATCGAGGGCAATGTCACCTTCGACCCGGCCGAACACTCCGGCATCCCCTACGGCTGGAGCGACGCCCAGCCCGCCCGCATCGGCGTCATGCCCCGTGGCACCGACGGCGCCCCGCAGGTCCGCTGGTTCTCCATCGAGCCCGGCAACCTGCTGCATGTCGCCAACGCCTACGAGGACGGCCAGGGCCGGATCGTCCTGGAAGGCCCCACCGTGGACCGCGAGGGCTTCCAGCTCTCCTGGAACTGGTGGGTCGGCGCCCCCGGGCGCGGTACCGAGCCCGTCGCCCGCTCCTACACGCGCCGCTGGGTGGTCGACATGGCGGCCGGTACCGTCGACGAGCAGATCATCGACGACCTCACCGTGGAGTTCCCGACCCTCAACGAGGACTACCTGGGCTCTGAGAACCGCTACCAGTACGCCATCTCCTTCCCCGACGAGAAGGGCTTCGGCGGCTACGGCATCGTCAAGTACGACCGCACCACCGGCGCCCGCCGCATCCACCAGGTCGGCGACGCCCGTATGCCCAGCGAAGCGGTGTTCGTCCCCGCCGCCGGAGCCACCCGCGAGGACGACGGCTACCTCCTCACCGTGACCTCGGACCTCAAGCAGGACGCCTCGCAGCTCCTCGTCCTCGACGCCTCCGGCCTCGACCGGATCGCCACCGTCCACCTGCCCCATCGGGTGAGCGCCGGACTCCACGGCTCCTGGATTCCCGACACCGCCCTGGAGGCCATCAAGCGCTGACCCACAGCGAGGACGCACCTCAGCTACACCGGCGGCGTGTTTACGCAAGGCTGACTGCCCCCGGAGCCCCAACGGGACCTGCAGCCCCCTGAAGCCGCTCGTGCGCCTCCGACGCCGCCGTCTCGCGAGGCGCACATCGAACAACCGCCTAAACGCCATCCCACCAAGGCAGCTGCCGGCCCGCGGGACGCTCACCGCTCCGGCACCGCCCACAGCTCCGTAAGCATCGCCGTTCCCCCTGGCCCCCGCCTCCTCCCGGAGCACCCCGGACAACGCCTCGAACCCGCACAGGCCGAGGCACACGACCAAGGAAGTCGACATGACAAGAATCCGGAAAAGCGCCGGTTGGATCGCCGCCCTCTCCGCGCTCGTAGCCACCATCGCCGTACCGGCGCTCGCGCAGACCGAGGACGCCGACCACCGGACCCCCGCCAACGACATCGACTGGCACGCCTGCGCCGACACCGACTTCAAGCACATGCAGTGCGGATCGATCCAGGTACCAGTGGACTGGTCCCACCCCCACGAGGGCAGCACCACCCTCGCCCTGGTCCGCCGCCCGGCGGATGACCGGGCCCACCGCCAGGGCACCCTGCTCCTCAACGACGGAGCCGGCGGCTCCTCCATCGAGCAGTTGCGACTGGCGATGCACATCGGCATGCCGAACTTCGCCGGCGCCATGACCCAGAAGTTCGACCTGGTCGCGGTGGACCCGCGCGGAGTGGGGCACAGCACGCCGATCCTCTGCGGCGAACCGCTCAAGCCCGCCGGAGTCAGCCACTTCCCGCAGGGCCGGGCCGCGTTCAACGCGCTCGTGTCCCACAACCGGGCCTTCGCCGAGGACTGCCTGCGCCGCAACGGCCGGCTCACCGCCCACGTCGACCAGACCAGCACCGCGCGGGACTTCGAGACGGTCCGGATCGGGCTGGGCGAACGGCAGCTGAACTGGTACGGCATCCACTACAGCACGCTCCTCGGACGCACCTACGCCAAGCTCTACCCCGGCAGGCTGCGCACCATGGTCCTCGACACCGCCCTGGACGACACCGGCTCGCCTCTCTCGCGGGTCACCCAGGAGGCGGCCACCGCCGAGACGGCCTTCACCCGCTTCACCGCCTGGTGCGCCGCGTCGAAGGACTGCGCCCTGCACGGCAAGGACGCCGCGGCCGAGTACGACGCCCTCGTCGCGCGTGCCGACCGCGATCCGGTCCCGACCGGGAGCAGGGCCCACCAGCCGCTGACCGGTGAGGACATCCGCGAGGCCACCCAGGACTACCTGACCCTGTCCGGTCTCTCCTGGCCGGAGCTGGCGAAGGCCATCGTCAAGGCCCGGGGCGGCGACGCGACGGACTTCACCCACGACCCGGACGACACCCTCGACCCGGTCCAGGTACAGGTGCCCGCCTGCCTCGACAACGCCCGCCCGGTGCACACCCTCGCCCAGCTCACCCAGCTGCGGAAGGAACTCGCCCACGTGTCCCCGCACCTCGGCGGCGCCGTGCGCTCCTACAAGGCCATCGCCGGCTGCCTCGGCTGGCCCACCCCGGCCAAGCCCGTCAAGGCGGGCGCCCCGGTCCACGGCGCACCGCCCGCACTGATCCTCCAGTCCACCCACCAGGCCCTCGCCCCCTACCGCGCGGGCGCGGCCATGGCCGCCCAACTGCCCGGCAGCGTCGTCCTCGGCCACGAAGGCGACGACTACAGCATGTTCCTGGTCTCCAAGTGCGTCCAGGAGGCCACCAACCGCTACCTGACCACCCGCGCGCTGCCCGCACCCGGCACCACCTGCACCGACTGAGAAGCAACGCCTCGCCGAAGGTGACCGTCCGGCCGCGCGCCCGACGTCACCCAGGTCTTCGGAGCCCTCTGAGCGGTGACCTCACCGCTCAGAGGGCAGCGAGCGGGCCGGCGATTGAGCCACAAAGCCATCGCAACCCAGGTGCGGGACGGCACACATGTCTTCCGTGAGTGGCTGACACGGTCGACGGCCCACAGACGCCCAAGACGGAGAAAAACCTCCTGACCCGGAGATGCCTCAGATGTCCCGGAAGATCTCGATCTGCGCGCCCACCGAGTTGAGGCGCTCCGCCAGATCCTCGTAACCCCGGTTGATGACGTACACATTGCGCAGTACGGACGTGCCCTCGGCCGCCATCATCGCCAGTAGCACCACCACGGCAGGCCGCAGTGCGGGCGGGCACATCATCTCGGCCGCGCGCCAGCGGGTCGGGCCCTCGACCAGGACGCGGTGCGGGTCGAGCAGCTGGAGGCGGCCTCCCAGGCGGTTGAGGTCCGTCAGATAGATCGCGCGGTTGTCGTAGACCCAGTCGTGGATCAGCGTCTTGCCCTCGGCGACCGCCGCGATCGCCGCGAAGAACGGGACATTGTCGATGTTCAGACCGGGGAAGGGCATCGGGTGGATCTTGTCGATCGGGGCCTCCAGTTTGGAGGGCCGGACCGTCAGGTCCACCAGCCGGGTACGGCCGTTGTCCGCCGCGTACTCCGGCGAGCGGTCGTGGTCGAGGCCCATCTCCTCCAGCACCGCGAGCTCGATCTCCATGAACTCGATCGGGACACGGCGGATGGTGAGTTCGGACTCGGTGACGACCGCGGCGGCGAGCAGGCTCATCGCCTCGACCGGGTCCTCGGAGGGGCAGTAGTCGACGTCCACGTCGATGGTCGGCACGCCGTGCACCGTGAGCGTGGTCGTCCCGATGCCCTCGACCCTGACGCCCAGCGCCTCCAGGAAGAAGCACAGATCCTGGACCATGTAGTTGGAGGAGGCGTTGCGGATGACGGTCACACCGTCGTGCCGGGCCGCGGCCAGCAGCGCGTTCTCGGTCACGGTGTCGCCGCGTTCGGTCAGGACGATCGGGCGGTCGGGCACGGTCGTGCCCTCCACCTTCGCGTGGTACAGCCCCTCGGTCGCGGTGATGTCGAGACCGAAGCGGCGCAGCGCGATCATGTGCGGCTCGATGGTCCGCGTACCGAGGTCGCAGCCGCCGGCATACGGCAGCCTGAACGTGTCCATCCGGTGCAGCAGCGGACCGAGGAACATGATGATCGACCGGGTCCGGCGGGCGGCCTCCGCGTCGATGGCGTCCATGTCGAGCTGCGCGGGCGGCACAATCTCCAGATCCACGCCCTCGTTGATCCAACGGGTGCGCACCCCGATGGAGTTGAGCACCTCGAGCAGCCGGAAGACCTCCTCGATACGGGCGACTCGGCGCAGCACCGTACGGCCCTTGTTGAGCAGCGAGCCGCAGAGCAGCGCCACACACGCGTTCTTGCTCGTCTTGACATCGATGGCGCCGGAGAGCCGGCGTCGGCCGACCACCCGAAGGTGCATGGGCCCGGCGTAGCCGAGCGAGACGATCTCGCTGTCGAGCGCCTCACCGATGCGCGCGATCATCTCAAGGCTGATGTTCTGGTTGCCGCGTTCGATGCGATTCACCGCGCTCTGGCTGGTGCCGAGTGCCTCGGCCAACTGCGTCTGTGTCCAGCCCCGATGCTGACGGGCGTCACGGATGAGCTTGCCGATGCGTACGAGGTAGTCGTCTGCCATGGCTGCACGCTATCTCAGATATGAGATGTGATCGTGCATGGGTAGGCCGTCAGGGTGGCAGCCGGTGGGCAGCCGGGCGTCGCGGTTCGTGCAGCGGGAGTTCGGCCATCTCCGCCGGTGGCGGTTCGAAGACGAGGCGGTCGCGTCCGGCGTCGAGATGAGTGAATCCGGGCGCATCCTTGATGGAGGCGCGGTCCGCGTCCGCGTCCCGGCTGTAGAGGAGCACATGCGCACCGCCGAACATGCTCCGATACTGAGTCGGGCGCAGGGGCGCGGCAAGCGCACCGCCGCCGTACGGGCGCCCGGCCCGTGTCTTCGGGCGAGGTCCGGGCATGACCCGGCAGCGGTCATGTACTAGAGTTATCTCGACATCGAGATATCTGCCGAAGGCGTACCGCGGCCGCCAATCGATAAGGGTTACCTAACTAAGCCTTACCTTAGCGGATCGGCGAGGAGCCGTGGCGGCAGCATTGTGGTAGGTACGCGCATATTGATGAAGGAGACTGTCGTGTCGGCGAACAGCTTCGACGCCCGCAGCACGCTGCGCGTGGGCGACGAGTCGTACGAGATCTTCAAGCTGGACAAGGTCGAGGGCTCCGCGCGCCTCCCTTACAGCCTGAAGGTGCTGCTGGAGAACCTTCTCCGCACTGAGGACGGCGCGAACATCACCGCCGACCACATCCGGGCGCTCGGCGGCTGGGACTCCCAGGCGCAGCCCAGCCAGGAGATCCAGTTCACGCCGGCCCGCGTGATCATGCAGGACTTCACCGGTGTGCCCTGTGTCGTGGACCTCGCCACCATGCGTGAGGCCGTGAAGGAGCTCGGCGGCGACCCGGCGAGGATCAACCCGCTCGCGCCCGCCGAGCTGGTCATCGACCACTCCGTGATCGCCGACAAGTTCGGTACGAAGGACTCCTTCGCGCAGAACGTTGAGCTGGAGTACGGCCGCAACAAGGAGCGTTACCAGTTCCTGCGCTGGGGTCAGACCGCCTTCGACGAGTTCAAGGTCGTCCCGCCCGGCACCGGCATCGTCCACCAGGTCAACATCGAGCACCTTGCGCGTACGGTCATGGTCCGGGGCGGCCAGGCGTACCCCGACACTCTTGTCGGCACCGACTCGCACACCACCATGGTCAACGGCCTCGGTGTGCTGGGCTGGGGCGTCGGCGGCATCGAGGCCGAGGCCGCGATGCTCGGCCAGCCGGTCTCGATGCTCATTCCGCGCGTCGTCGGCTTCAAGCTGACCGGTGAGCTGAAGCCCGGCACCACCGCCACCGACCTGGTGCTCACGATCACCGAGATGCTGCGCAAGCACGGCGTCGTCGGCAAGTTCGTCGAGTTCTACGGTGAAGGTGTCGCCGCCACCTCGCTCGCCAACCGCGCCACCATCGGCAACATGTCGCCGGAGTTCGGCTCCACCGCCGCGATCTTCCCGATCGACGACGAGACCCTGAAGTACCTGCGCCTGACAGGCCGCGACGAGCAGCAGGTCGCGCTGGTCGAGGCGTACGCCAAGGAGCAGGGCCTCTGGCTGGACCCGTCCGCCGAGCCCGACTTCTCCGAGAAGCTGGAGCTCGACCTCGCGACGGTCGTCCCCTCCATCGCCGGCCCGAAGCGCCCGCAGGACCGTATCGTCCTCGCCAACGCCGCCCAGCAGTTCGCCCAGGACGTCCGCAACTACGTCGAGGACGACGACGAGGCGGGCAAGGAGTCCTTCCCGGCCTCCGACGCGCCGGCCGAGCACAACGGCGTCCCGACCCGCCCGACCACGGTCACCGCCCCTGACGGCTCGACGTACGAGATCGACCACGGCGCCGTCACCGTCGCCGCGATCACCTCCTGCACCAACACCTCGAACCCGTACGTCATGGTCGCCGCCGCGCTCGTCGCGAAGAAGGCCGTGGAGAAGGGCCTGACCCGCAAGCCGTGGGTCAAGACCACCCTCGCCCCGGGCTCCAAGGTCGTCACCGACTACTTCGACAAGGCGGGTCTGACCCCGTACCTCGACAAGGTCGGCTTCAACCTCGTCGGCTACGGCTGCACCACCTGCATCGGCAACTCCGGCCCGCTGCCGGACGAGGTCTCCAAGGCCGTCAACGACCACGACCTGGCCGTGACGTCGGTGCTCTCCGGCAACCGCAACTTCGAGGGCCGGATCAACCCCGACGTCAAGATGAACTACCTGGCTTCCCCGCCGCTGGTCGTCGCGTACGCCCTCGCCGGCTCCATGAAGGTGGACATCACCAAGGACGCGCTCGGCATCGACCAGGACGGCAAGCCGGTCTTCCTCGAGGACATCTGGCCGACCGAGGCCGAGGTCAACGACGTCGTCGCCAACTCCATCGGCGAGGACATGTTCAACAAGTCCTACCAGGACGTCTTCGCGGGCGACGCCCAGTGGCAGGCTCTGCCGATCCCGACCGGCAACACCTTCGAGTGGGACCCGCAGTCCACCTACGTGCGCAAGCCCCCGTACTTCGAGGGCATGACGATGGAGACCACCCCGGTCGAGGACATCACCGGCGCCCGGGTGCTCGCCAAGCTCGGCGACTCGGTCACCACCGACCACATCTCCCCGGCCGGTGCCATCAAGGCCGACACCCCGGCCGGCAAGTACCTCACGGAGCACGGCGTCGAGCGCCGCGACTTCAACTCCTACGGCTCACGCCGAGGCAACCACGAGGTCATGATCCGCGGCACGTTCGCCAACATCCGGCTGCGCAACCAGATCGCGCCGGGCACCGAAGGCGGCTACACCCGCGACTTCACCCAGGACGGCGCTCCGGTGTCGTTCATCTACGACGCCTCGCAGAACTACCAGGCCGCCGGCACCCCGCTGGTGATCCTGGCGGGCAAGGAGTACGGCTCCGGCTCGTCCCGCGACTGGGCCGCCAAGGGCACCGCGCTGCTCGGCGTCAAGGCCGTCATCGCCGAGTCGTACGAGCGCATCCACCGCTCGAACCTCATTGGCATGGGCGTCCTGCCGCTGCAGTTCCCGGAGGGCGCTTCCGCGCAGGCCCTCGGTCTGACCGGCGAGGAGACCTTCTCCTTCACCGGTGTGACCGAGCTGAACAACGGCACAACGCCGCGCACGGTCAAGGTGACCACCGACACGGGTGTGGAGTTCGACGCGGTTGTCCGTATCGACACCCCGGGTGAGGCGGACTACTACCGCAACGGCGGCATCATGCAGTACGTGCTGCGGAACCTGATCCGCAAGTAAGCACGGCAGTACGGCGTAGGCAGCAAAAGGGCCGCGTCCCCGGTGACGGGGGTGCGGCCCTTTTGTGTGGGCTACGGTGCCGGCAGCTGCCGGATCAGAACAGCTTGGGGTAGACGTTGAAGCCCGAGCCGACCTTGACGCGAGGGGTGTTGAACGGGGCGGTGGCCTTGCCGCTGCCCTTGTACATCCACAGCGCGCCCGCGGCGTCGCGCACGACGACGTCCGCCAGGCCGTCCAGGTTCAGGTCACCGTTGGCGATGACCTTGTTGTAGATGTTCCAGCCGGCGCCGACCTTGGTGCGGGCCGAGAAGGGCGCGGCGGCGTTGCCTGTGCCCTTGTAGAGCCACAGCGCGCCGGTCTTGTCCTTGGCGAGGATGTCCGTGCGGCCGTCGCCTGACAGGTCGGCCTTGCCGGTGATGTGTGAGTAGGCGTTCCAGCCGGGACCGACCTTCACCCGCGCGGTGACCGTGCCGTTGCTGTTGCCCTTGTAGAGCCAGAGCACACCGGAGTTGTCCCGGGCGAGGATGTCGTCCTGCACCGTACCGCCGAGGTTGCCCGGCGACAGGACCAGGTTGTAGATGTTCCAACCCTTGCCCACCTGGCGGCTGCTCGTGTCGTCGGCAAAGAAGACGTTGCCGGCGGTGTCCCAGCTCCAGGCGCCGTCGTACTTGCCGTCCGCATTGAGGTCCATCGAGGCCACGTTCTTGACCGGGCCCCAGCCGCTCGAGACGTAGCTGCGGGCGGCGAAGCTGCCCTTCCCGTTGGGGCCGTAGAGGTAGGCGTCGGACTTCTTGTCCACCGCCCAGAGCAGGTAGACCGGGGCGGCGGCGGCCTGTGCCGCGGCGGGCGCGTTCGACGGCGCCGCAAGCAGGCGGCTGACGTCGACGTCCTTCAGCGGCTGAGGAGCCGGGGTGTCGGCCATGGCTGCCCCGGCTGAGGTTCCGACCAGGGCAGCGGCTATGGCTGCGACGGCGAGACGCGACAGCACGCGTCCGCGCTTACGGCCGGGAAGATTGGCCACGTATGCACTCCATGTGTGATGAGGCGCGATATACCTCAGTGGTCATCGCAGGATCTTCGTGATCGTTGCACAACATCCTTACGAGTCAATCGATTTGAAGGGGAATGAGTGGGTCCGCGGCGGGCCCGGTAGGGGACAAAAGGGCCCGCACCCGGTGGGACCGGGTGCGGGCCTGTGGTGATGTGTGACGAACTCGATACGTCAGGAGAGCAGCTCGACCTCCGCGAGCGTCGCCGCCGTACCTGCCGCCACAAGGCGGTACTTCGAGTACGCACCAGGGTTCCCGACGGTGAAGACGCGGGTCTGCCTGTCCCATGCGAAGGTCTGACCGGTCCGCTTGTCCAGGTCCTGCCAGGCCGTCCCGTCATTCGAGCCCTGCAGCACCCAGCCCGCCGGGGCCTTGTCCTTCGTGGCCGAGGTGAGGGTGTACTGCACCGCGCGGGTCCTCGACGCCACCGGCAGCTCCGCCGACTGGAACGACGACTGAGTCGCGGAGGAGTTGTCGAAGAGCGGACCGTCCGCCGCGATCACATCGTGGCGCGGCGACGGCACCTTGTCGTCCTGGGTGATGGAGACCGGGGCGGCGTTCTTGCCCGTACCCCAGGAGGACGGCTCCGGGCCCATCGCGAACTCCAGCGTGCCGCCCCGCGCGATCAGATCGTGCGGCAGAGCCGTGGAGTTCCAGGTCCTGCCGTTCACCTTCAGGCCCTGGACATAGATGTTCTGCGCGCTGTTCTTCGGGGCCTTGACCACCAGGTCGCGGCCGTTCTCCAGATGGACGGTCGCCTTGGTGAAGAGCGGCGACCCGATCGCGTACTCGCCACTGCCCATCACCAGCGGATAGAAGCCGAGCGCGGAGAAGAGATACCACGCGGACTGCTCGCCGTTGTCCTCGTCGCCGTGGTAGCCCTGTCCGATCTCGCTGCCGGTGTAGAGGCGGGAGAGCACCTCGCGCACCTTCTCCTGGGTCTTCCAGGGCTGCGAGGCGGCGTTGTACATGTACGTGACGTGGTGCGCGACCTGGTTGGAGTGGCCGTACATACCCATCCGTACGTCACGGGCCTCCGTCATCTCATGGATGACGCTGCCGTAGGAGCCGACGAACTCGGGCGAGGCCGTCTCCGGGGTGGAGAAGTAGGTGTCGAGCTTCTTGCCGAGACCGGAGCGGCCGTCGTAGAGATTGGCCAGACCGCGGGAGTCCTGAGGTGCGGTGAACGCGTATCCGTAACCGTTTGTCTCGGTGTAGTCATAGCCCCACACCCGCGGGTCGTACTGGTCGGACGGAACCCGCCAGTCGCCCTTGGGATCACGGCCCTGGAAGAAGCCGGCCTTGGAGTCGAAGAGCGTGACGTAGTTACGGGCCCGGTTGAGGAAGTACTCGGACTCCTCCTTGTAACGGGCGTTCTTGGTCTTCTTGTAGAGGGCCTGGCCCATCTTCGACAGGCCGTAGTCGTTGAGGTAGCCCTCCAGCGACCAGGACAGGCCCTCATGCGTGTCGGTGGAGGCGTAGCCGAGGAACGGTGAGGTCTCCATGCCCTTGCGGCCGACGCCCGAGCTGGGCGGTACCACGGTCGCGTTCTTCAGCGCCGCCTCGTACGCAGCCTCGGCGTCGAAGTCCACGCCCTTGACGTACGCGTCGGCGAAGGCCACGTCCGAGCTGGTGCCGGTCATCAGGTCGGCATAGCCCGGCGAGGACCAGCGGGAGATCCAGCCGCCGTCCTTGTACTGCTGGACGAAGCCGTCCACCAGCTCGCCCGCCTTCTTCGGAGTGAGGAAGGAGTACGCGGGCCAGGTCGTCCGGTAGGTGTCCCAGAAGCCGTTGTTGACATAGACCCTGCCGTCGACGATCTTCGCGCCGGTACGGGTCGGCGTGTCGGGGCCCGTCATCGGCGAGAACGGGCTCGCGTACTGCTGCTTGGGACGGGACGCGGTGCCGGTGTTCTCGAACCCGGAGTTGGGATAGAGGTAGAGCCGGTACAGGCTGGAGTAGAGCGTGGTGAGCTGGTCCCGGTTGGCGCCCTCCACCTCGACCCTGCCGAGCAGATCGTCCCAGGCGCCCTGCGCGCGCTCCTTCACCCGATCGAAGCGGGTGCCGGCCGGAATCTCGTCGGCGAGGTTCTTCTTCGCCTGGTCGACACTGATCAGTGACGTGGCCAGGCGCAGATTGACCGTGCGGTCCGTGCCCGCCGCGAAGCGGAGATGGCCGGTGACGCCGTCGGCGCCCGACGCGGTGACCGGCGCGTCGAAGACGCCGTACACGAAGAGCCTGGTGGCGCCCGTGGACAGCCCGCTCTTGACGTCCGAGAAGCCGGTGAAGGAGCTGGTGCCCGGATCGAGGGTCAGGCCGCCTTCCTTGGTGACGTTGTCGAAGATGACGCTCGCATCGTCACCGGGATAGGTGAACCGCATCATCGCCGCGTGATCGGTCGGGGCCAGCTCCGCCTTGAGGCCGTTCTCGAACGTGACGCCGTAGTAGTGCGGACGCGCGGTCTCCTTCTCGTGGCGGAAGGGGAGGGCGCGCTTGGCCCGGTCGGTGTCCGGGGTGCCGGCGGCCGCGGACGGCATCAGCTGGAAGGTCTGCCGGTCACCCATCCACGGGCTCGGCTCATGGCTGGCGCTGAAGGCCTGCACGGTCGGCAGATTGTCCGCGTTGTTGCCGCGCGCGTACTCGTACAGCCAGCTCTTGGACGCGGAGTTCGTCGCCGGAGTCCAGAAGTTGAAGCCATGCGGGACGGCGGTGGCGGGGAAGGTGTTGCCGCGCGAGAAGGAGCCGCTGGAGTTGGTGCCGCGGAGGGTCGAGGCGTAATCCGAAAGGTGGGCAAGCCGCTTCTCCGGAGCCTTGGACGCCAGGGCGATGTCGTCGATCCAGCCCTGGAACTTCGCCGGGCCCTTGGGGGAGTCGTACGCCACCAGGATCCGGT
Organism: Streptomyces sp. NPDC048479; assembly: GCF_040651435.1. Taxonomy (NCBI): domain Bacteria; kingdom Bacillati; phylum Actinomycetota; class Actinomycetes; order Kitasatosporales; family Streptomycetaceae; genus Streptomyces; species Streptomyces sp. NPDC048479. The sequence continues at coordinate 5,106 of NZ_JBEZKA010000024.1, read as the reverse complement.
CGACCGTCTTGCCGGCCGCGACCGTGCCGATCCTGGACGCGACCTGGTTCCACTGGTTGACGTAGAGCCGCTTGGCGGCGCCCTGGCCCTGGGGGGTCAGCAGCCCGCCGTGGGAGTCGGTGGCCTTCAGATCACTCAGATAGGTGCCGTCGGTGAAGACAAGATCCACCGACACATTCGTGGCCGGGTAGTTGAGATCCGTCTCCGGCAGGGACGGGAAGATCCGGTACGAGAGTTCGGTGTCACGGCGTACGGCCGTGTTGACGTCGAAGACCTTGTTGTACGAGTAGGCCCGGCCGTCCGGCTTGTGGGTACCGGCGTACTTCAGAGCCCGCTTGCCGGTGAATCCGGCATTCGCCTTGGCGGTGGGGGAGCCGCCGGGACCGCGGTCGACCTGGGTACGCATATCCACCGGCACGGGCGTGCTGGTGTCGCCGTTGGAGAACTGGACATCGGCGAGCTGGGTGGCATCGGAGGCGCCGTTGTTCTTGGTGATCTCCAGGCGATAGTGCGCGTACGCCGTCACGTTCGCGGGATCGGCGATGTCGTACGTCTTGGTCTCGAAGCGCTTTTCAAAGGTCTGGCCCTCGCGGGTGTCCAGGACCTTCCACTCCTTGCCGTCGGCGGAGCCCTTCAGGGTCCAGTCCCTGGGGTCGCGCTCGGCGTGGTCGTTCGCGGATGTCAGCGCATAGGTGACGACCTTGACCGGCGCATCCGCGTCGAACTCGATCCAGGCGGTGGGCTCGAATCCCAGCCATTTGGTGCCCGGCTGGAGATCGACCAGATTCTCCTTGGTCTCGCCTGCGCCGGAGTTTTCGTCGCTGGCGCGCAGTTCTATTACCTTGTCGGTGACGTTGCCCGGAATTCCACTGGCGAATCCGCCATCGACTCCTTCTGCCCGTTTCTGTCCGTCCGCTCCGATATCAACGGTATTGCGCCAGTCCGGCTGGGGTTCGTCCGCTTCGAAGGAGGAGCGGAACTCCCCGTCGCGTCCGGCGGGTTGGGCGGGCCGGGCGATGGCGGCCGACTGGGCCGTCACCACGAGAAGTGATGCGGCCACCACGGCCGCGGCCGTATGGGCGTGTCTGTGCCGAGGTCCGGTTCTGGGCTGCATCCTGATCTTTTCCTCCCGTGGAAAAGTGTTGGACAACGTTGTCAGGCGCGATCCGCAGGATCCAGTAGGGAGGCAAGTGCGCGGTGGTGTCAAGGGTGTTGAATATCCGGGATATCCGCGAGGTCTCAACTCGGGAAAGACTGCCGCTCAAACCTGCATTCGATCTTGCCCAGCTGGCGGGAAGTGGACTATACCTGTCGGCGTCTGCATAGCCTTGGCACAGTCGCTCGGCGGCGGACACGGGGGACGGGGGATGGCGGATGCCTCAGTACTACACCTGCCGGTATTCCGCCCGTCCCTCATGCCCAACCCTGCACGACCCAAGCGCAACTGACCGCGGTGGCGGGGCCCTTCGCCTAGGCGAATACGAACGGGTGACCGGTACACCGCCTGAGTCCTGGAGAAGGCGAGGACTTGAGCATGGGATCCACCTCCGCTCACAACAATGAGGGCCTTGGCCGTCGCGATCTGATCAAGCGGTCTGCCGCACTCGGCCTGATCGCCGTTCCGACGATGAGCTTCCTGTCCGCCTGTGCGAGCAGCGACAGCGGCGGCGGCAAGAAGGTCGACAAGGGCAAGAAGACTGCCAAGAATCCGCTCAGCGTCAATGAGACGGCGCAGCTCGAGGTCGTCATCTTCGACGGCGGTTTCGGCCAGCAGTACGCCCTGGACGCCGAGAAGAAGTACCAGGAGGCCTTCCCGAAGGCCCCCAAGGTCAAGCACCGCGCGACGCAGAAGATCCAGTCCGAGCTGCAGCCGCGCTTCAACGGTGGAACCCCGCCGGACCTGATCGACAACTCCGGCGCCCAGCAGATGGACATGGGCGTCCTGGTGGGCAAGAAGCAGCTCGCCGACCTCACTCCGCTGCTGGACGCTCCGTCCATCGACGACCCGAACAAGAAGGTGCGCGACACCCTGCGCCCGGGCATCGTCGAGATGGGCCAGTTCGACGGCGACCCGGTCTGGATCCTCTACTACGCCTACACCGTGTACGGCGTGTGGTACTCCCAGACCGCGCTGGAGAAGCTCGACGCCACGTACCCGGAGACCTGGGACGACATGCTCGCCCTGTGCGAGAAGGCGAAGAAGAAGGGCATCGCCGGCTGGACCTACGCGGGCAAGTACCCGTACTACCTGCCGTTCTCGCTGTACCCCTTCATCGCCAAGATCGGTGGCCGTGAGGTCCTCGACGCGATCGACAACCTGGAGCCGAAGGCCTGGGAGCACCCGGCTGTCAAGGCCGCGTTCGAGGCGTACTACGAGCTCTACCAGAAGGGCTACATCCTCAAGGGCACGCCCGGCATCGACCACATCCAGTCCCAGACGGCCTGGACCCAGGGCAAGGCGCTCTTCATCCCCAACGGCTCCTGGGTGGAGAACGAGGCGGCGAAGACCACGCCCAAGGACTTCAAGATGATGGTGGCCGCGCCCTCCAGCCTCGACAAGTCCGACAAGCTGCCGTTCGGCACCATCTGGGCCTCGGGCGGTGAGCCCTTCGTCGTCCCGGCGAAGGCGAAGAACGCCGAGGGTGGCATGGAGCAGCTGCGCATCATGCTCAGCGAGGCCTCGTCGAAGAGCTTCACCCAGCAGGTGAAGTCGCTGACCGCATTCAACGGCGGCACCGACGGCCTCACCCTGTCGACGGCGATGCAGTCCGGCGTCGACGCGCTGAAGAAGGCCGGTGACAATGTCGTCAACCCGCGTCTTCAGGACTGGTACGTGAAGCTCCAGAAGGAGCAGATCGGCGTCGCCGGTCTCGGCGAGATGATGGCCGGCCGCGCGACCCCCGCGGAAACCATCAAGAAGATCCAGGGCTTCGCCGACGCGGCGGCCAAGGACCAGTCGATCAAGCACTACAAGCACCAGTGAGCAGGCGTCACCAGCGGCGGCACTCGCCGGAAGATCGGGGTCGGTAACCATGCAACACGGCAAGTACCGGTTCATTGTGGGGTTCTTGGCGACCCCCTTGGCGTTGTACGCAATCTTCGTCATCTGGCCGTTCATCCAGTCCATCTACTACTCGTTCACGGACTGGACAGGCCTGAGCCCGGACTTCAAAATGGTTGGCTTCGACAATTACAGTCGAATGCTGGACGACGACGTCTTCTGGAAGTCGCTGCAGCACAGCCTGTGGTTCGCGCTACTGCTGCCGCTGGTGACGATCGGCCTTGCGCTGTTCTTCGCCTTTATGCTCAATGTCGGCGGGCGGCGCCGAAAGGGCGCCGCCATCGCCGGTGTGCGCGGTTCGTCCTTCTACAAGATCGCGTACTTCTTCCCGCAGGTGCTGTCGATCGCGATTGTCGCCCTGCTGTTCCAATTCGCGTACAACCCCAACGACGGTGCGATCAACGGAGCGTTGAAGGCCGTCGGCCTCGACGACGTACAGCCGCAGTGGCTGGGCGACCCCGACCTGGCGCTCTGGTGTGTCATGGCGGTCCTGGTGTGGAGCACGGTCGGCTTCTTCGTCGTCCTGTTCTCGGCGGGGATGGCGTCCATCCCCAAGGACTTCTACGAGGCGGCGCTGCTGGACGGCGCGAACCGGTTCACCACCTTCTTCCGTATCACCCTGCCGCTCCTGTGGGACACCGTGCAGTCGGGCTGGGTCTACATGGGAATCCTGGCTCTGGGCGCGGAGTCCTTCGCGGTCGTCCAGATCATGACCGTGGGGCCCGGCGGACCCGACTACTCGACCACGGTTCTCACGCTGTACGTCTACCAGACCGCCTTCCGGGACGGCCAGGCGGCATATGCGACCACGATCGGTGTCGCCCTGCTCGTCGTCACGCTGGCTTTCGCAGCCCTCGTGATGAAGCTGGGCAGGCGTGAGCGGCTGGAGTTCTGATGCTGTGTCTTCCCGGGGGACACCCCCCGGACCCCCGGCAGAAAAGCAGCTCGGTCGCGGTGGCCGGCATGACAGCACGAGGTGAATCCCGGTGAAAACCACTGACGCCCCGCCCGCCGGCGCCTCCCAGGAGCGCCCGCCGGTGGCGAAGACGAACGCTGCGCCCTCCAAGGTGAAGAGCAGTGAGGGCGGTGTCCTCAATCTCTTCTCGCACGGCGTGCTCGTCGTCTGGGCGATCATGGTCATCATGCCGCTGCTCTGGTCGGTGATGACCTCCTTCAAGAGCGACAAGGCGATCTTCACTTCGCCGTGGTCACTGCCCGACTCGCTGCACTTCGAGAACTGGTCGCGGGCCTGGAGCCAGGCGCACATGAGCGACTACTTCCTCAACACCGTTCTGGTGGTGGGCGGTTCGCTGGTCGGCACCTTGCTGCTCGGATCGATGGCCGCGTATGTCCTCGCGCGCTTCGACTTCCCGGGGAACCGCTTCATCTACTTCCTCTTCATCGGAGGAATGAGCTTCCCGATCATGCTGGCGCTGGTGCCGCTCTTCTTTGTACTGAACAACATCGCACTGCTGAACACGCTGCACGGCCTGATCCTGGTCTACATTGCGTATTCACTGCCGTTCACGGTGTTCTTCCTGACCGCGTTCTTCCGTACGCTGCCGACCTCGGTGGCCGAGGCGGCCATGATCGACGGGGCCTCGCACACCCGGACCTTCTTCCAGGTCATGCTGCCGATGGCCAGGCCCGGACTGATCAGCGTCGGCATCTTCAACTTCCTCGGGCAGTGGAATCAGTACATGCTTCCGACCGTGCTGAACACCGACCCGGACAAGAAGGTGCTCTCGCAGGGTCTGGTGGAGCTGGCCGTCAGCCAGGGCTACAAGGGCGACTGGTCCGGACTCTTCGCCGGTCTGGTGATGGCGATGCTGCCGGTGCTCGCGGCGTACATCATCTTCCAGCGGCAGGTGGTGGCGGGCCTGACGGCGGGCGCGGTCAAGTAGCGGTCACGTAATGGCAGCGAATGGCATTCGCGGTCCGCGACAGCCGAGCCTGTATGCCGCGGCCCGGTCCCGGACGGGGACAGAACCCTGGTCGTCTCCTGGAAGGACGCCGCCGACAGCCACGACTCGGTGGCGAGCGAG
>NZ_JBEZKA010000023.1:0-147114 GCF_040651435.1 Streptomyces sp. NPDC048479 | reverse complement strand
GGCGGGGCTCCAAAGGAGCCCCGCCGGCGATTGGGGCGCGGGGTCCGGGGCGGAGCCCCGGGTTTCGGCTACGGGCGCAGCGCGCGCAGCAGCATGTCCGCGAGGTGGTCGGCGACCTGCTGCGGAGTGAGCGGACCGTCCGGGCTGTACCAGGTGGACAGATGGTGGACCGAGCCGAAGTGGTAGTCCACCACCAGGTCGGCGGGGGTGGCCGAGGAGAACACCCCGCTCTGCTGACCCTCCTCGACCAGCGCGCGGAACCGCTCGTGGTAGCGGCGTCGCTCGGCGCGCACCTGCTTGTGCTTCTCCGGGCTCAGATGGTGCATGGACCGGAAGAAGATCGCCGCGTCGTCGAGGTTGTCGATCGTTGTCACGACCACATCGGCCGCGGCACCGCGCAGCCGCTGCTCCACCGGCTCGTCGGCGTCCGCGAAGGCGTCGAGCCGCTCCTGCTGGATCCGGAGCACCCGCGCATAGACCTCCTGGAGCAGGTCCTCCTTGGAGCCGAAGTAGTGGTAGAGCGCGCCCTTGGTGACGCCGGCCGCCTCGACGATCTCCTGCACGGAGGTGCGGTCGTACCCGCGTTCGGCGAAGAGCCGGGTGGCGGCAGCCAGCAGCCTCTGCGGGACAGGGGTGCCGTCCCTGTCCGTCGTCCTGGCCATTGCCGCCACCCGCCTCTCACTCGGTACCACTGAGTAACTTACCTGGGGAAACGCAGTTCCCGCCGGAGGATCTTCCCACTTGTCGTTTTCGGCAGCTCCGGCAGGATCTCAACCACGCGCGGGTACTTGTACGCGGCCAGCCGCTCCGCGCAGTAGGCGGAGAGCTCGGCCGTTTCCGCACTGGCCCCCGGGCGCAGGCTGATGTAAGCCTTGACCGTTTCCCCACGGTAGTCGTCGGGGACGCCGACCACGGCCGCCTCGCGCACCGCCGGGTGGGTGTAGAGGACGTCCTCGACCTCACGCGGCCAGACCTTGAAGCCGGAGGCGTTGATCATGTCCTTCTTGCGGTCGACGACATAGAGCCAGCCGTCCGCGTCCATGAAGCCGATGTCTCCGGTGCGCAGCTCACCGTCCGGGAACGTCTCGGCAGTGGCCTCCGGCAGCTTCCAGTAGCCGGGCACGACCTGGGGGCCGCTGACCGCGATCTCGCCCTGCTCGCCGAAGGGCACCTCCTCGCCCTTCTCGTCGATGATCCGCACGATCGTGTCCGGACCCGGCAGGCCGACGGAGAGGGTGCCGGAGGCCGGGTCGACCGGGGCCTCCTTCTCCGGCGGCACGGAGGCACAGGGTGCGGTGCACTCGGTGAGGCCGTAACCGTTGCGGATGTACGGGCCGAAGCCGGCGCGGAACTTCTCGATCAGCGCGGGCGGCACCGGGGCCCCGCCCGAGGAGATCACCCGGAAGGAGTCGAAGTGCTCGCGGGTGGCGGTGGGTTGCGCGGCGAGCGCCATGAAGGCCGTGGAGGGGCCGACGGTGTAGGCGGGGCGGTGCTCGGCGAAGGCGTCGAGGACGACGCCCGCCTCGAAGCGGTAGGCGAGAGCCAGGGTTCCGGCGTTGGCGATACAGGTGGCGAGCTCGCAGACCATGCCGGTGATGTGGAACAGGGGCGCGAGCGCGAAGTAACAGGCGCCCTCGGGCACGGGGTGACCGGTGCGCTGGCGCTCGGCGTTGTGGGTGATGCCCCCGTGGAGGTTCATGGCGCCCTTGGGGGTGCCACTGGTGCCCGATGTGTAGCTGATCAACGCCACGTCGGTGGCGGCGAGTTCACGGTCCACCGGGGCAGTGTGCCCGGCGCGGGCCACGCTCACCAGGTCGTCGGCGTCGCCCGCCTGCGGCAGCCGCTCGAAGCCGAGGACGCGGGGGTCGTTCCTGGTCTGCAGATCGAGTTCGCAGGCGGTGAGCGCGATACGTACGGACGAGGCGGCGGCGCTCTCGCGCAGATACGCCTCCCAGGCGCGGTCCGAGCAGATCAGCGCGGTGACCTCGGCGTCGCTCAGTACGTGCGACACCTCGGCCGACTTGTACATCGGGTTGAGCGGGACGACGGTGGCGCCGGCCTTCCATGCGCCCAGCAGCGCGATCACGAAGTGCGGGGTGTTCTGCAGCATGATCGCGACGCGGTCGCCGCGCTGGATGCCGCGCTCGGCGAGATGGCCCGCGACGGAGTCGGAGAGCGCGTCGGTCTCGCGGTAGCTGAGGCGCCCGTCGAAGTAGGCGAGGGCGGTGTGCTCGGGGGCCCGGTCGACGGCGGCACGGAAGGAGTGCACGACGGTCGTCGGCGGGGTGATGTCGGCGCGCTGGGCGTCAGTGAGCTGGGAGAGCCACGGCTTGGCGGCGTAGATCGAGGTCACTGCGCCGCACCTTCCCACTTCTGCTGGATGTGGTTCATACCGTTGAGCCAGCGTTCGGGCGTGGCGGCGCGGGCCTGGTAGTACTCGGCGACCTCGGGGTGCGGCAGGATCAGGAAGCGGTCGGCCTCCATGCCCTCGAAGAGCGCGTCGGCGACGTCCTCGGGCTCGATCGCGGTCGGCGCGAGGACGAGCTCGCCCGCCGACCCGGCCGCCGTCAGCATGTCCGTACGCACGCCCTGGGGGCAGATCGCATGGACCTTGATGCCGCGGTGGCGGTAGGTGAGCGAGAGCCACTCGGCGAAGGCGTACGCGCCGTGCTTCGTGACGCTGTACGGGGCCGCGCCGACCATGGTGAGCAGCCCGGCGGCGGAGACGGTGGAGACGAAGCGGCCGCTGCCGCGCTCCAGCCAGTCGGGCAGCAGGATGCGGGCCGCGCGGACATGTGCCATGAGATTGACGTCCCAGGCAGCCGCCCAGACCTCCTCGTCGGCGAAGGCGTCGCCGGGCGAGGCGAGGCCGGCGTTGGCGCAGTACACGTCCACGGTGCCGTCCAGCGCGTCGCGGGCCGCTTCCACGATCTCGGAGGCGTCGCCGGGTACCGCGGTCGCGCCGATCTCGTCGGCGATCGCCTTGGTCCTTGTGGCATCGAGGTCGTTGACCACGACGCGGGCGCCCTCCGCCGCGAACCGGCGGGCGAGTGCGGCGCCAATGCCGCCGCCCGCGCCTGTGACCACAACCCCAGCGCCCTGCACCGTACCCATCAAGCTCCGCCTCTCTGCGTGCCGACTAGGACAGCAGACTAACCAGTCGGTATGTAGCGAGGGAAGGGGTCGGGCACAAGGACGCAGCCGGAGGACGGGAAAGGCCGGATGCGCGAACCTGGAGCCGGGGTCGTTCCCCGCGGCCGGTGCGCGCGCTAGCGTGCGTGGCCATGACAGACGGCGGTCACGGAGGTAGCCCGATGAGCCTGTCCAGACGAGGCTTGCTGGCCGCGGGCGGCGCGATGGGCGCGCTGGCGGCGACATCCGGTTGCGCCGAGGCGCAGTCGGGAGCGACCGTCGAGCAGTCCGGTGCGTCGGTCGCGCGGTCCGGCCACGGCAGCCGGGTCCGTACCGGATTCGACCGGCTGGCCGCCGACGGTTACGCGCAGCTGTCCGGACAGCGGGTCGGGGTGGTCACCAACCCCACCGGGATCACCGAGGACGTACGCCACATCGTGGATGTCATGCACGCCGACGAACGGGTGAACATCGTCGCCGTCTTCGGTCCCGAGCACGGTTTCCGCGGTACGGCGCAGGCGGGCGGTTCCGAGGGCCGCTACGACGACCCGGCGACCGGGCTGCCCGTCTACGACACATTCGGCAAGAGCGGGCAGCCGCTCGCCGACATCTTCACCACGTCGGGCGCGGAGACACTCGTCTTCGACATCCAGGACGCCGGCGCCCGTTTCTACACATACATCTGGACGCTCTACGACTGCATGCAGGCGGCGGCGCTGGCGGGCAAGCGCTTCGTGGTACTCGACCGTCCGAATCCGGTGACGGGACGGGCCGCCCTCGGTCCCGTGCTCGACAAGGCCTTCGCGACCTTCGTGGGCCGCGAGCCGATCTCGCAGGCGCACGGCATGACCGTGACCGAGCTGGCGGGGCTGTTCAACGGTGAGTTCCTGACAAAGCCGGTGGAGCTGGAGACGGTACGGATGTCGGGCTGGCGGCGCTCGGACTTCTTCGACGGGACGGGCCTGCCGTGGGTGCCGCCGAGCCCCAATATGCCGACGTCGGACACCGCGCTCGTCTACTCGGGGACCTGTCTCTTCGAGGGCACGAATTTGTCGGAGGGGCGCGGGACGACACGGCCGTTCGAGCTGCTGGGCGCGGAGGGCATCGACCGCAAGTGGGCGGAGGCCGCGAACGCGCTCGGGCTGCCCGGCGTCCGCTTCCGCGAGGCGTACTTCGCTCCGACGTTCTCCAAGTTCCAGGGCAAGACGATCGGCGGGGTCCAACTCCACGTCCACGACCGGAAGTCGTACGACCCGGTCCGCACAGGGATCGCGCTGCTGGTGACGGCCAAGCGGACCTGGAGCGGTTTCGCCTGGCGCCCGGACAACTGGATCGACAAGCTGACGGGCTCGGCGAAGGTACGCACGATGATCGACGCGGGCGCCGGGACGGACGAGGTGGTCGGGGCGTGGCGGGGCGAGCTGGCCGCGTTCCGGGCGGTACGGAAGCGGTATCTGCGGTACTGACGGGGCCGGCCCCACCGTACGACCGGCTCCGACCGACCCTGACCGTCTTCGACCGACCGCGGCCGACATATGTAGCGGGTATGGCCGTCCCTCCCTTCCCGCAGGATGCTGTGTCATCAGGTGACAAAAACGGGGAGGGCCGGTCATGCCGGATATGAGTGTGGAGCCGTACCGGGAAATCACCTTCGACAAGGACGGCGATGTCGATGCCCGGCAGCGCGACCGGCTGGCGGAGCTGGATGTCACCGATCTGGTGATGTTCGCGCACGGCTGGAACAACTCGCCATCCATTGCCGCCCAGTTGTACTCGGCCTTCTTCGCGCCGTTTCCGGGGCTGCTGGCGACCTCTCCCGGTGTACGGCTCGGATACGCGGGTGTCGTGTGGCCGTCGATGAAGTTCACGGACGAGCCGGTCCCCGACTTCGGTCCGTCCGTCTTCGGCCCGCCGACGGAGCCCGGGCTGGACAAGGCGACGCGGGACGCCCTGGTCGAGCTGTTCCCCGGATACCGGGCGACGGTGGAACGGCTGGCCCGGCTCCTCGACGAGCAGCCCGAGTCGGAGGCCGCGTTCGCGGAGTTCGGCGTGCTGGCACGGCAGTTGGCCGAAGTGCCGGCCGGCGGTCTCGAGTCCGGCTTCACGGACGATCTGCCGCAGGCGGAGCAGGGGCCGCCTGCTGTGCTGTACGAGGACGCGCTCACGATGTGCCGGAAGTTCACCCTGGCGCTTGAGGAGACCGGCGCCGTGACGGAGAAACCCGCCGTTCAGTCCTTCTCGGTCGGTGGCGGACTGAAGAAGGCGTGGAAGGGCGCGAAGGAGCTGCTGCGGCAGACGACGTACTACGCGATGAAGCGGCGCGCCGGCACGGTCGGCGAGCTGGGCCTCGGCCCGCTGCTCGGGCAGCTGGCCCGGTCCTCCCCCGAGGTGCGCATCCATCTGGTCGGACACAGCCAGGGGGCACGGCTGGTCTCCTTCGCGCTGCGCGGACTGCCCGACGGCGTACAGAACGTGAAATCGCTGACGCTCCTTCAGGGCGCCTTCTCCCACTATGTGTTCGCGCCGAGCCTGCCGCACTCGACGCACAGCGGCGGGGCGCTGCGCAGTATGGAGCACCGGGTCGACGGTCCTGTGGTCGCCTGCTATTCACGTCACGACATCGCGCTCGGGGTGATCTATCCGCTGGCGTCGAGCCTGGCCGGGGACGACGCGAGCGCGGTCGGACTGGACAAGCGGTGGTGGGCGATGGGTCACGACGGCATACAGGCCGTCGGGCAGACCTCGCGGCTGACGCTGGAGCAGGCGCTGCGCGACGGGATTCCGGGCTCGGGCTGCGTCAGTGTGGACACGGCGTCGGTGGTGCGGCGCGGCGGGCCGCCGGCGGGTGCGCACAGCGACATCTGCCATGAGGAGCTGGCGCGGGTGGTGGTTGCCGCCGGCCGCATCGGGCGCTGAGTCTCCTCAACGCCCGTGCGGCACACCGCAGTTGCCTCGCCCGGTTCGGCACCGGCCGACCGCCGTCCGTGAGCGTCACGATGAGTGCTCACCGATGAACGGTCACCCATGCGTGGTCACCGATGCGTGGTCACCGATGCGTGGTCACCGATGCGAGGTCACCGGTGCGTGGTCACCGATGCGAGGTCACCGGTGTGACGGGAACTCCACGACCTGCTGATACGTCGGCCGGTTCTGCCAGTTGACCGCCGGGTGGGTGATGCCGCCCAGCGCACGGTGGATGATCGAGTCCGTGCACCACTGGTTGCCCGCACCGCAGCTGCCGTCGCCGGGGTAGACCTCGGTCGCGGGCTTGGCCGTGGCCTGCTTCAGCGTGGCGAGGAGTGCGTCACGGCAGGCGGCGAGGTCACCGTTGCCGCAGTACGTCTTCGCCAGCGGGCCCTGGACCGGCTCGCCCAGTACCTGACGCAGATCCTTGTCGGCGAAGGCCCACCAGCCGTTCTGGAAGGCGGATCCGCTGTGCCCGCCGGTCGCACCGTGGCTGGCCGCCGGAGACTCGTCGATCGCGAGGTTCCCGGCCAGAGCCTGGTAGAGACCGTCGCCGAGCCCCGGTTTGAACTCGGCCTCGATCAGCAGCGGCCACCAGGCGTCCATGATGCGCACCGCGTCGGCATGGGTGTAGCTGTGCGAGCCGGGCGCGGTCTCCCTGCGCTGCGAGCCTGCCGCCCGCCAGAACTCCAACTTCTGGACAGCCGCGTCCAGTTGGGGGTCGGTCACGGGCTGCGAGCGCAACACCTTCAACAGCTCGGGCAGCAGCTGCTCGCCGCGCAGATCGGCGACGGCCGCGTCCGCCATCGCCCGGGTGAGCGCGGCGCGGGTCACTCCGCCGTCCGCGACGAGTTTCGCCACCCGGTCGTCGAGCAGATCGCCGCGGTGCACGGCGCCGAAGCCGAAGGCCGCGGTGGCGTATCCCTTGGCCTGCCGGTTGTTCCAGGAGATGTAGTAGTCCTGGCCGATGGACTTGGGGTGCTGGGCGAAGGGCGTGTACGAGGCGGTGTTGACCGCCGGGTCGAAGCCCTGCCACTCGTACGGCTGCTCCGCCTTGACCGGCAGCGCCGGGTCGACGTCGGCCGCCCGCACCGGGTTCATACCGCTGTTGAAATAGGCGGCGGCGCGCGAGTCGGCGTAGAACCAGTTGAAGGCGTAGCCGATGTTGTGGGCGGCCTGCTGGAAGGACTTGGCGTCCGTCACGTACGACGGGTCGTTGAGCATCTGGAAGCCGATGATCGAGTCGGCCTCGTGGCGGTAGGTGCTGCGCAGCGAGGTGTAGGCGACGGGCCTGCCGCCCACCGTGGCGCGGTGGGTGACCATGCCGTACTTGGTGCGCCAGACCTGCATACGGTAGGAGCCGGCGGCGGTGGAGTCGGCCACCGTCGGCTTCCACGCGTTGCGGCGCTCCAGTTTCTCCATGGGGGTGCAGGCGCCTCGGTAGAGGTAGTGGTCGGCATCCTTGCCCGGGGTGCCGCCGCCCGGTACGCACAGCTCGATCGCATAGGTGTCGGTGATGTCCTGGGCGGCGGAGGTGGCGGACCAGGCGTAGTCCTGGCCGCGGCCCATCTGGACGTACATGCCGACGCCGGCGAAGGAGACCCCGCGAGCGGAGATGCCGGGGCCCTGGAGCTCCTGGAGCATCATCAACTGTGGCGCGAAATAGCCGGTTTGCGGGCCGAAGACGGCAATCGGGTTGCCGCTCGCGGTGTTCCTCCCGGAGACGACGAGCGCATTGGACATCCCGCGCCCACCGCCGATCGAGCCGGGCGCGATGACTCCGTCGTCGTACATGCCCTGTGCGGACCTGAGGCTCTTCGGGACCGGCAGCGGGGACTTGGCATCGGTGCCCGCGGCGCCGGTTCTGTCATGGACGAGCTGCTCGGGGACGACGGATCCGGTGTCGGGCAGTGCGGTGCCGCGCGGGTTCGCGGGCTTGTTGGCGTACGGGAAACTGGTGCCGTCGTGGACGGTGAGCACGGCCTCGGGGTCCTCGCGCTGCCGGAAGGACTCCCAGACCCTGGTGCCTTCCACCAGGCCGTACTTCTGCTGGGCGGCGAGCAGGGAGAGAGCGGCCTGCACCTCGCCGCCGCCTCCGCCGCCGAACTGGCCGCCGACCACCGAGGCGATGGAGATCAGGTCGGTGAGCTTGAAGGGCTGGATCTCACCGACGTTGGTGATCGAGTCGATATGGCCGGTCAGGACGTACTCGCCGGGGAAGTACCGTCCGTTCTTGGACTGCACCCGGTAGGCGTTGATGCCGTCGACGTACGCCTGGGCGTCAGCCATGGCCTGCTCGCCACGGGCGCCCTCGGTGGCGCGGATCCGCTCGATCTGCGCCTCGTAGTCGGCCTCGGTGTACGGGGCGGAGGGCCAGAACTGCTGCTCCAGGCCCTGGTTGGCGAGCGCACCGCCGGCGAACGGGGTGAGTTCGCCGCGGCCGATGTGCCGGAAGAGGTCCATCATCCACAGCCGGTCCTGGCCTGCGGCGAATCCGGCGCCGAACTCGGTGCCGTAGCGGGTGGTGCCCTTGATGTGCGGGACGCCGGTCTTCTTGTCGCGGGTGATCGTGACGTCGGGGCGGGGGGTGCTGACGGACTCGGCCTGGCCTGCGGGGACACCGAAGGAGGAGTCGTTGAAGAAGTCGGTGAGCTTGGCGTCGGTGAGCCCGCCGTAACCGCCCACCAGGGAGTCGTAGCGGCCGAGTTGGTCGGAGCTGTGGGCGGGGCGGGTGCCGAAGACGCGGTGGGCGAGGATATCGGCGAGGGTGGCGTTGCCGTTCTCGCCGGGCGGCAGGATGTCGGCGCACTGGCTCTGGCAGCGGTCGCCGTCGGCGGATGCGGTGGGGGCCGCGGCTTCGGCCGCGGCCTGTGGCAACGGGGCCGGCAGCCCCGCGGCGAGCGCGAACACCGCGGCAATGGTGGCAGTTCTGAGTCTTCCGGTGCGTCGTCGCATGGATGCTCCTCAGGGAGGCCGATGCGCCGGAGGTTACCGACGGTATGACTCGCGAGTAAGGTGAACATGCGTCACTTTTCCGAATCACCACAAGGCGAGGCGCTGTCCCGCTGATGGCCGCTATCGAATTTTCGATGGAGCCGGATCGGGTACTCGTACGTCCACTCTTTGACGCCGATGTACCAGCGACGGAGGTGGCAGTGCGATGGCCGGTTTCCGGAGTCTCGCGAGACAGGTGCGCGACCCACGGTGTGATCTGGCGCTTCGGCGCTATTCACTGCGCAAATGCCTGGAGCGATTTGCCCCTTATGGGCACCGGGCAACCTGGGATCATCTGTGCGGGAAGCACAGAATCGAGCCCGAGGACAGGGCTCCCGATCCGGCGCGGCTGGTGGCCGCGCTCGAGGAGTTGGAGGAGGCGCGGGCCGTCTGGCTCGCGTACGAGGAGAGTTTCGCCGACCGTCGGAAGCGCGAGAAGCACGACGGGCTGCGGCGGCCAGGATTCATCGACGACTGGCACCGCCGGACCTGGGGCGGGAACGGGGTCGCGCGCTGCGGCATCCCGGCCGCCCATCCGGCGGCACCGCTCGGTGAGGTGCTGCGCCGGCTGATATCCGCGCTGGAGACCGATCCCGGTGCGGCCTGTCCGGTGTGCGAGGGAACGTACATCATTTGGCGACAGGACCTTGCCCATGAACCGTGGTTCGGGCCGGTCTGCACGGGCTGCGGCATCGTCGTGCCGCAGCCCGTTCTGACGTCCGAGGCCGTGGCGGCGGCCAAGAGGGCCGGGCGCAGGGAACTGACGTCGGTGGCATGAGGAACGCGGGGGCGCCACGGCGGCGTTGCGCCCCCGCGTTGCCGACCCGGGGACGGTGGCGTTGTCAGTGGCGACTGGCACCATCGAGGGCATGATCCAGGCCTGTCTGAACGGGCCCCGTTCGGCCGGTGTCGGCGTCGCCGCGCCGCTGCCCCCCGGGCGAGGGCCAAGTCCGCGGCCGAGGCTGTCGCGGCCGGCGCCGCCACTGTGCGTGTGCACCCCAAAGCGCCGTGCCGCGGACGAGGCTGGAGCATCCCCTCTTCCCGCCGGACGGCCGACGTGCCGCGTCCGGTGCCCAACTGGTGTGCGCCGCCCCGGATGTCGCCGATATTCGGTGGCCCCCCACCCACGACAGCCCTCAGAGTGGTGACCGCAATCCGTAACCGAGGAGGCGCCGATGTCGACGCTGCGAGTCACCGCAGAACTGCTCACCGTCCACGAGCACCCGAACGCCGATGCGCTCGAGCTGGCCCAGGTGGGTCTTTACCGCGCGGTCGTCGCCAAGGGCGCGTTCCGCAGTGGCGACGCCGCCGTGTACATCCCGGAACAGGCCGTGCTGCCCGCGGAGTTGATCGAGGAGCTGGGACTGACCGGACGTCTTGCCGGCAGGGCGTCCGACCGGGTCAAGGCGGTTCGGCTGCGCGGCGAGCTGTCGCAGGGCATCGTGTGCCGGCCGCAGGCGCTCGCGGACCTCGATCTGGCGCAGGCGGCCGCCGACGGCACGGACTTCGCGGAACGGCTCTCGATCACCAAGTGGTCGCCGCCCGTCCCGCCCACGATGGACGGGGAGGTGGAGCGGGCGCCGGAGCTGCTGCCGTGGGTCGACATCGAGAACATCCAGCGCTACCCGGAGATATTCGAGCCGGGCGAGCCTGTGGTGCTGACCGAGAAGCTGCACGGCTCGGCCTGCCTCCTGACGTACAGCGTGGCGGACGGCGAGCGAAGTGGGACGGAAGTCCCGCCGGCCGAAGGCGGGAGGGTCCAGGTGTCGTCGAAGGGCTTCGGCTCCAAGGGCCTGGCGCTCAAAGAGGATCCGCGGAATCTGTACTGGCGCGCGGTGCTCGGCCATGACGCCCCCGCGGTCGCGGCGCGCCTCGCCGAGAAGCTGGGGGCGAGCCGGATCGGCCTCTTCGGTGAGGTGTACGGCGCCGGGGTGCAGGACCTCGCCTACGGTGCCAACGCACGCTCGGAGGCGCTGGGTTACGCCGTCTTCGACGTATCGGCGGAGATCGACGGCCAGGTCCGCTGGCTGGACCCGGCCGAGCTGCTGGAGGGTGAACTGCCGCTCGTGCCACGGCTGTACGAGGGCCCGTACGACATCGAGAAGGTGCTGGAGCTGGCGAGCGGGCGGGAGACCGTGTCCGGGCGCGAGCTGCATCTGCGCGAGGGGGTCGTGATCCGTCCGGCCACCGAGCGCTACAGCCCGGTGGTGGGCGGCCGGGCGATCGCCAAGGCGGTCAGCCCCGCGTATCTGACGCGCAAGGGTGGCACGGAGTACGAGTAGGGCGGCCCTGCGCGGCCGAGGGGATGAGGCGGGCCCGTCACGGGGGTGCGGGCCCACCGCCCCTCGGCCGTGTCCTCAATCGCCGGACGGGCTTGATTTTCAAGCCCGTCCGGCGATTGTCAGCAGCAGTCCTTCGCGGGCCGGCGGCGCTCCGGCAGCAGCCGCGAGCCGGTCATCCGCTCACCGGAGATGTCGTCCGGGTTGGACAGCACACAGGTCTCCAGCGAGAGACAGCCGCAGCCGATGCAGTCGGTGAGATGGTCACGGAGCCGGCCGAGCTGCTTGATGCGCTCGTCGAGTTCGGTCCGCCAGGCCGCGGACAGCCGCGCCCAGTCCTCACGGTCGGGCGTGCGCTCCTCGGGCAGCTCGGCGAGCGCGTCCCGGATGGTGGCAAGCGGAATACCGACGCGCTGCGCGGCGCGCACGAATGCGACGCGGCGCAGGGCGTCCCGGCCGTAGCGGCGCTGGTTGCCGGTGGTCCTGCGGCTGCTGATCAGGCCCTTGGACTCGTAGAAGTGCAGGGCGGACACGGCCGCGCCACTGCGCGCGGACAGCTGGCCGACCGTGAGCTCGTGGATCTTCTCGGGAATCTGTGGCACTCCTCGAACCCTACTGGTCGAGTGTTCACGGTCGTCCGTTGACAGGAGAGCGTCTTCGCAACCATGCTGAGCAAGCGCTTAGACAGAAGCTTGTGAACGCTTGAGAGGCAGGGACCAGGGACATGGCCGAGCCGAGGATCTTCACCTCCGCCGATGAGCTGCGCGCCGGAGTCGGCGAGCAGCTGGGGCACAGCGAATGGCTGGACATCGAGCAGAAGCGGATCGATCTCTTCGCCGACGCCACCGGGGACCACCAGTGGATCCATGTGGACCCGGTGCTGGCCGCGAGCGGCCCCTTCGGCACGACGATCGCGCACGGCTATCTCACACTGTCGCTGCTGCCGACCTTCGTACCTCAGATCCTGCGGGTCGAGGGCATGAAGATGGGCATCAACTACGGGGCCAACAAGGTCCGCTTCCCCTCCCCCGTGCCGGTGGGCTCGCGGCTGCGAGCGTCGGCGGTCCTGCAGAACGTCGAGGAGGCGGGCGGCGGTGTGCAGGTGACCGCCCTCGTCACGGTGGAGCGCGAGGGCGGCGACAAGCCGGTGTGCGTGGCCGAGTCGGTGTCCCGCTACTACTTCTGAGCATCGGCCGAGGCCGCTGCTGAACTACTTCTGAGCGGCGACCATACGCAGGACGAGGTCGGCGTAGAGCGCGCCGACCTCGTCGGGCGTCCTGCTCCCCCGCACGTTGAACCAGCGCGCCACATCGATGCAGAGCGACAGCACGGCGACCGTGGTGCCGGGCACGTCGGGGACGTCGAACTCCCCCGTCTCCACGCCGTCGTGCAGAATGCCCCGCACGACGGCGTCGCTGCGGCGCCGCAGCTCCACGATCTCGGTGCGGTGGTCGTCGGAGAGCGCGTCGATTTCGTACTGCACCACGTGCGCGGTGTCGTGCCGCCCGGCGTGCCAGCGCACGAAGGAGCGCACCGCGTCGGCGAGCCGCTCGGACGGTGTGCCGTCGCCGGCGGCCGCCGCCGAAAGGATCTCCAGCGCCTTGTCGTGCCCGATCCGGCTGATCCGGTGGAGCAGCTCTTCCTTGGTCTTGTAGTGGATGTAGAGCGCGGCCGGGCTCATCCCGGCGCGGCCGGCGATGTCCCGGGTCGTCGTCGCGTGGTAGCCGCGTTCGGCGAAGGCCTCGACGGCGGCGACGAGCAGCTTCCTGGCCGCCTCGGGCGTAACCTCGCCCCACGGCATGTCCTCGTCGGCCGTGTCCTGCGCCGTACTCATCCACTCGCCCCTTCCGTTCACCAGAACGAACACCATACCCCGCCGGTGAGCAAGCGCTTAGGACTTCTGGTCAGAGCTTCTGGAAGGGGTCGTGCTCGGCGAGCATCTTCTCCAGCCGTGCCTGGTCGACGCGGCTGACGATCTGCCCGGCCTCCTGACGGTCCCTGATCACCTTGGCCAGGGTGAACGCCGAGGTCGTGAGGTAGAGGACGGCGATAGCGAGGAAGCCGCGCACCCAGACGTCCGCGTCGAGACAGAGGATGCCGAGGCCGACGGCCGCCAGGGCGACGGCGAAGGAGGCGACGGCCTGCCCGTAGAAAGCCGCTGTGTTCTGCTGCTTGACCGGTGTTTCACTCATGCCGGTCAGCATCGGCCGGTGTGGCCGGTGCGACATCCGCTCCCGTACTCACCCGCGTACTCAGAAGCCCGGAAACCACAAGCCCACAACGCAGAAGCCCGGAAACCGCCGGCTCAGAACGCAGAGACTCCGGTGAGCGCGCGACCGATGATCAGCTTCTGGATCTGACTGGTGCCTTCGTAGAGGGTCATCACCCGGGCGTCGCGCAGCAGTTTGCCGACCGGGTACTCGTCGATGTACCCGTAGCCGCCGAAGACCTGCAGAGCGTTGTTGGCGCATCGCACGGCGGCCTCGGAGGCGAAGAGCTTGGCCTGGGACGCGGCGGTGGCGAACTCCTCGCCGCGGTCGACGAGATCGGCGACCCGCCAGGTCAGCAACCGGGCCGCGTCCACGTCCACCGAGATGTCGCTGATCAGCTCCTGGACCAGCTGGTACGAGGCGATGGACTTGCCGAACTGCTCGCGCTCGCCCGCATAGCCGACGGCCGCGTCGAGAGCGGCCTGCGCGATGCCCACGCAGCCCGCCGCGACCGACATCCGCCCCTTGGCGAGCGCGGACATGGCGATGGAGAAGCCCTTGCCCTCGGGGCCGAGCAGGGTGGCGGCGGGGACACGGACGTCCTCGAGAACCAGCTCGGCGGTGGCCTGGCCGCGCAGGCCGAGCTTTCCGTGGATGGTGCGACGGCTCAGCCCGGGGGTGTCGGCCGGCACCAGAAAGGCGGAGACGCCCTTGTGGCCGGGCGTGTCGTTGGTACGGGCGAAGAGGAGCACCACATCGGCCCAGGTGCCGTTGGTGATGAACATCTTGGAGCCGTTGATGACGTAGTCGTCGCCGTCGCGCACGGCCCTGGTGGTCAGGTTTCCCGCGTCGGAGCCGGTGCCCGGCTCGGTGAGCCCGAAGCAGCCGATCGACTCGCCGGCGGTGAGCCGGGGCAGCCACTCGCGCTTCTGCGACTCGTCACCCCAGGCGGCGATCGTCTTGGTGACCAGGCCGAGGGATACGGAGACGATGCCGCGCACCGAGGAATCGCCTCGCCCGAGCTCCTCCGTGACCAGGCAGTAGGCCAGGTGGTCACCGCCGGAGCCGCCGTACTGCTCGTCGATGGTGAGCCCGAGGAAGCCCAGCGCGCCCAGCTTCTTCACGATCGACTTGTCGACGTTCTCGGCGCGGTCCCATACGACGACATGCGGGGTGATCTCACGGTCGACGAAGTCCTTGGCCAGCTGCCGGACGGCTGCCTGCTCCTCGCTGAGCTCCAGGTCCATATGCGACCACCCCACTTTTAACTAACACTGCTAGTTTCCTGTTGGCAGGCCCTACTATGTGCCGCATGGCCCGACCGCGCAAGCCCCTCCTCAGCAGAGAACGCATCGTCGAAACGGCGAGCGCACTCGTGGACGCGGAGGGTCTGGACGCCGTCTCCACCCGACGGCTCGCCGCCGAGCTCGGCGTCAGCGGGCCCTCCCTGTACAACCACTTCCGCAATAAGGACGAGATCCTCGAAGCGGTCGCCGACGCGGTCAGCGCCCAGGTCGATCTGTCGATGTTCGAGGAGGACGACGGCCGCGACTGGCGCACCGCGCTCCACGACTGGGCCGTCTCCTACCGCGCCGCCCTGACCGCCCACCCCAACACGGTCCCTGTCCTCGCCCGCGGCCCCGGCCGCCGTCCGGCCGGCCTGCGGGTGGCCGACGCCGTCTTCGGCGCGATGGTCCGCGCCGGCTGGCCGCCGGCCCAGGCGACCCATATCGGCGCCCTGATGCGGTACTTCATCACCGGCTCGGCGCTCGGCTCCTTCGCCCGCGGATTCGTCGACGACGAGACGGCGTACGACCCGGCCGACTATCCGCATCTCGGCCAGGCCCATCTGCTCGCCGACCGGCAGCAGAAGGTGGACGAAGGCGCATTCGAGACAGGGTTGCGGGCGCTCATCGACGGCCTCGCTGTCCAGTACGCGGCCCTGGTGCGCGCATAGCGGGCGGCGCGCCCGCCCCCATCCAGGCGCCCCCCGTACCGGATGCACCGGGACAGTTCGGCCGCTACCGAAGGAGGAATGGCCGATTCTGGAGTCATGCAATCCAGAGACCTGGCCGCACTCGCCGCGCTGCTCGCCGATGAGACCCGCGCCTCCTTCTGTCTTGTACTGCTCGACGGGCGGGCCTGGACCGCCGGCGAGCTCGCACGGCAAGCGGGAGTCGCGGCGTCGACCGCCAGTGAGCATCTCGGCAAGCTCGTCACGGGCGGGCTGCTCGCCGAGGAGCGGCAGGGCCGGCACCGGTATGTGCGCCTTGCCGACGAACGCGTCGCGCATCTCGTCGAGGAGCTCGCCTCGTATGCCGCGCCGGCAGCCGATCCGGCGCCGCGGTCACTGCGGGTGGCGAGTGCGCGCAGCGCCATGGCGCGCGGGCGGACCTGCTACGACCATCTCGCCGGGCGGCTCGGAATCGCGATCACGCAGGCCATGACCGTACGCGGGCTGCTGCGCCAGGACACCGGGTTCGCGCTGACCGATCAAGGGACGGCCTGGTTCGGGGAGTTGGGCATCGAGCTGAAGCGGAAGGGGCGACGTCCGCTCGTACGCGGATGTCTGGACTGGACCGAGCGCAAACCGCATCTCGCGGGGATCGCCGGGGCGGAGCTGTGCCGGCATGCGCTGGATACGGGCTGGTGTGTACGGATCGGGTCCGAGCGTGCGGTGAAGGTGACCGCGGACGGCGAGCGGGCGCTGGGCGAACTGCTCGGCATCGAGCCGGGGATATTGCGGTGAGCGCCGAAGGGTCGGGGACGTACGGTCGCCCCATGACGAACCCCGCGCACCCTGCCCCCCGCCCGCAGTGGCCCGCGCTGGCCGCGGCCGGCGTCACCGTCCTGCTGTGGGCCTCGGCCTTTGTGTCGATCCGCAGTGCAGGCGGGGCGTACTCTCCCGGCGCACTCGCCCTCGGACGGCTGCTCGCCGGGTCCCTCGTACTCGGCATCTTTCTGCTGATACGGCGCGAGGGGCTGCCGCCGCGCGCCGCCTGGCCCGGGATCGCCGTCTCGGGGCTGCTCTGGTTCGGCGTCTACATGGTGGTGCTCAACTGGGGTGAGCAGGAGGTCGACGCGGGCACGGCCGCGATGGTGGTGAACATCGGGCCGATCCTCATCGCGCTGCTCGGCGCGCGGCTGCTGGGCGAGGCGCTGCCGCCGCGGCTGCTGGCCGGGATGGCGGTGTCGTTCGCGGGAGCGGTGACCGTGGGGCTCTCGATGTCGGGCGAGGGCAGCGCCTCGACGCTGGGTGTGCTGCTGTGTCTGCTGGCGGCGGTGGGGTACGCGGCCGGGGTGGTCGGGCAGAAGCCGGCGCTGGCCCGTGCGAGCGCACTGCAGGTGACGACGTTCGGCTGTCTGGTCGGGGCGGTGGCCTGTCTGCCGTTCGTCGGGCAGCTGGTCGACGAGGCGAGCCGGGCGCCCCTGTCGGCGACGCTCAACATGGTCTACCTCGGCGTGTTCCCGACCGCGCTGGCGTTCACGACGTGGGCCTACGCCCTGGCACGTACGACGGCGGGACGGATGGGCGCGACGACGTACGCCGTCCCCGCACTGGTCGTCCTGATGTCCTGGCTGGCGCTGGACGAGGTGCCGGCCGGGCTGACGCTGGCAGGAGGCGCGCTGTGCCTGGCCGGTGTGGCGGTCTCCCGCTCCCGCAGCCGGGCGCAGAAGCCGACGGCGGGAGGGGGAGAGGACGGGAAGGAGGGTCGGCTCAATCCCGGGCGGCGGCCCGTGAAGCCAGGATCTTGATCGAGACGAGGGCGATCACCGCGAGGCCGATGATGTAGCCGGCGACGGCCATCGAGGTGCCGGTCGCCTCCAGCAGCAGGACCATCATGAACGGGGCCAGGCCGCCGCCGAAGACCGCGGCGATCTGGTAGCCGAGCGAGGCTCCGGTGTAGCGCATCTCGGCGGTGAAGAGTTCGGCGAACAGCGCCGCCTGCGGCCCGTACATGATGCTGAGGAAACAGCTGGTGACAAAGGTGCCGACGCCCAGCCAGAGCAGCGACTTGGTGTCGATCAGCAGGAACATCGGGATCGCCCAGACCAGCAGGCCGACCGCGCCCGCGGCGTAGATGCGCAGCCGTCCGATGCGGTCGGAGAGGGCTGCCGCCGCGGGGATCAGCGCAAGCTGGGTGAGGCTGACGCAGAGCGAGACGGTGAGCACGGCGCTGCGCTTCATCTCGAGTTCGCGGGTCGCGTAGTCGAGCACGCCGGTGATGATGATGTAGAAGGTCGCGGTGTTGACCGCGAAGGAACCGCCGGCCAGGAAGACCGTGCCGAGGTGCGTGCGCAGGATCGTACGGAGCGGTGAGCGGGACTCGCTCTTCTCCTGTGCGGCCAGGGCCTGTTCGGCCTCGCGGAATTCGGGCGTCTCCTCGACCCGGGTGTGGATGAACCAGGCGAGGGCGAGGACGAGGAAGCCGACGAAGAACGGGACCCGCCATCCCCAGGCGGCGAAGGTCGAGTCGCTGGTGACGGCACCGGCGACCAGGAAGACCGTGTTGGCGGTCACCACTCCGATGGGGACGCCGAGTTGGACCAGGCTGCCGTACAGCCCGCGCTTGCCCTCGGGGGCGTACTCGGTGGCCATCAGCATCGCGCCGCCCCACTGGGCACCTACCGCGATGCCCTGGACCACGCGGAGCAGCACGAGCAGCACAGGCGCTGCGATGCCGATCGTCTCGTACGTCGGGAGGAGGCCGATTCCGGTGGTGGCGACGCCCATCAGGGTCAGTGCGAGGACGAGCATCGGCTTGCGGCCGTGCTTGTCGCCGAGCTGGCCCGCGATGATCCCGCCGACGGGCCGGGCGAGGAAGCCGACCGCGAAGGTGGCGAAGGCGGCGAGCACGCCGGTCGAGGAGCTGCCGGAGGGGAAGTAGAGGTCGCCGAGTACGAGAGCCGCGGCGATACCGAAGACGAAGTAGTCGTACCACTCGACGGCGGAGGCGAGGGCGGCGGCGGTGGCCACCCTGCGTCGGTTCGGGTCGGCGGGAGCTGGCGTCGTGGCGCCGGTGAGCTGTGCGGCCGTGTCCATGCTGTGCACACTCCGATGGGTGCGGGGACGAGGAGTGCGGGGAACGTACCGACCGGGTGGTATGGAGGTCAACGGTTCGCGCACCAGGAGTTTTTACTTGATCATGACCCATGAGCGAGGAGTGAAAGGGCAGCACTGACACCCCGGCCGCGCACGGGCGGCCGGGGTGCTGCGGGATCGGGATCTAGAAGACGACCAGGGCTCGTCCCCCCTTGCCCGCGAGCATGTTGTCGAAGGCGGCGGGGATGCCGTCGAGCGCGATCCGCTCGGTGACCATGGAGCTCAGGTCGAGGCGTCCGGCGCGGATGTGTGCGGCGAGGACGGGCAGGTCACGGGCCGGATCGCTGTTGCCGTAGACGCAGCCGGAGAGCGTACGGCCCCAGTGGAAGATCTCCAGTGCGTTAAAGCTGACCTGCTGGTCCTTGCCTCCGATGCCGACCACCGTGGTGCGGCCGCCGCGGCGGGTGGAGTCCCAGGCGGTGCGGATGGTGGCCGCCCGGCCGACGCACTCGATGGCGACGTCAGCGCCCTGCCCGCCGGTGAGCTTTCGGATCTCCTTGGCGGTGGTGTCGGAGGCGATGACGTAGTCGGTGGCGCCCGCCCGGCGGGCGAGTGACTCCTTCTCCGGGGACACATCGACGGCGATGATCGTCGCCGCGCCTGCGAGACGGGCGGACTGGAGGGTGGCGAGGCCGACGCCGCCGACGCCGAAGACCGCCACCGACTCTCCCTGGCGGACGCGGGCGGAGTGATGGACGGCGCCGTAGCCGGTGAGGACCGCGCAGCCGAGCAGGGCGGCATCGACGAGCGGAACGCCGTCCGGGACCGGCAGAACACAGTTCGCGGCGACGACGGTCTCCTCCGCGAAGGCCGCGACGTTCAGGCCGGGGTGGAGTTCGGTGCCGTCGGCGGTACGGGCGTAGACGCTTGCGGCGCCGGTGAGCGCGTTGGCGCACAGCCACACCTCGCCGATCCCGCAGTGGTGGCAACTCCCGCACGACGGCGCCCAGTTGAGGACGACACCGTCGCCGGGGACGACATGGGTGACGCCTTCTCCGACGGAGACGACCGTGCCGGCGCCCTCATGCCCGAGGACGGCCGGGACGGGGACGCGCATGGTGCCGTTGGACAGGGACAGATCGGAGTGGCAGACCCCGGCGGCGGCGAGGCGAACCCTCACCCTGCCGGGGCCCGGCTCGGGCAGTTCGATGTCGGTGATCTCCAGCGGAGAGCCGACGGCGGGCAGTACGGCGGCGCGGACCATGATGCGTGAGGCTCCCGGCTCAGAACTGGAGGGACTTGGTCTGGAGGTACTCGGACAGACCGTGCGGGCCGAGCTCGCGGCCGACGCCGGACTGCTTGTAACCGCCGAACGGCGCAAGCGGGTTGAAGCGGCCGCCGTTGATGTCGACCTGTCCTGTGTCCATCCGGCGTGCGAAGGCGACGGCCTCCGCCTCGTCGCCGGCCCAGACCGCGCCCGCGAGACCGTAGACGGTGCCGTTGGCGATACGGAGCGCGTCCTCCTCGTCCTCGTACTTGAGTACGGAGACCACCGGGCCGAAGATCTCCTCCTGCGCGATGGTCATGTCCTCGGTGACATCGGCGAAGACGGTCGGGCTGACGTAGTAGCCCGTCTCGTGCGGGGCATCGGGGCCGCCCGCGACCAGGCGGGCACCCTCGGCGACGCCCTTCTCGATATAGCCGCGTACGCGCTGCTGCTGCTTGGCGTTGACCAGCGGGCCGACCCGCTCGCCCGGCACATACTTGGCGACCGCGGCGGCCGCGAGCGAGACCGCCTCGTCGTACTGGTCCTTGTGCACCAGCATCCGGGTCCAGGCGCTGCAGGTCTGGCCGGAGTTGGACATGACGTTGGCGATGCCGACACTGACGGCCTTGGCCAGGTCGGCGCTCGGCAGGATGACATTGGCCGACTTGCCGCCGAGCTCCAGGGCGACCCGCTTGACGGCGGCGCCGGCCGTCGCGCCGATCTGCTTGCCGACCGCGGTGGAACCGGTGAAGGAGACCAGGTCGACACCCTCGTGCGCGGCGAGTGCCTGGCCGGCGACCGGGCCGAGGCCGGTCACCAGGTTGAACACTCCGGCGGGCAGGCGGGCCTCGTGCGCGGCCTCGGCGAAGAGCTGCGCGGTCAGCGGGGTGTCCTCGGCCGGCTTGAGTACGACCGTGCAGCCCGCAGCGAGGGCCGGGGCCACCTTGGCGACGACCTGGTGCAGCGGGTAGTTCCAGGGCGTGATGGCGCCGACCACACCGACCGGCTCCAGCAGCACGGTGGAGTTGCCGATCTTCTCCTCGAAGGAGTAGGAGGCGGCCAGTTCCGCGTACGAGCCGGCGACCAGGACCGGCACTCCCGCGTGGACCATCTGCGAGAGGGCGAGGGGTGCGCCCAGCTCGGCGGTGACCGTCTCCGCGATCTCGTCCTTGCGGGCCACGAGTACGTCGCGCAGCGCTGCGATCCGTGCCGCGCGTTCGGCGGGCGGGGTGGCGGCCCAGGCCGGGAAGGCCTCGCGGGCGGCGCGTACGGCGGCGTCGACATCCTCCGCCGTACCGGCCGGGACATGGGCGATGACCTGCTCGTCCGCCGGATTCACCACCGCGATCGTGTCGGGTCCGGCGGCCGGCCGCCACTGGCCGCCGATATACATGCCGTCGTGAGCCTTCATCGCACTCCTCCAGAACCTACGGTAGTCGTCCGGACCCCAAACTAGCGGTGTTAGTTTTTGGGCGCCAGGGGCACCCGGGGTGAGGAGACCGCCGCAGGCGTCAGGCGTCCAGCCCGAGGAGGTCGGGGGGAGCGGGACAGATCCGTCGTCCTTGGTGGTCGAAGACGTAGAGATGCGCGAGGTCGACCAGGAGCGGCACCTGTGCGCCGGTACGCAGCCGGACGTCGGGGCCGGTCCTGACGACCAGGTCGCTCACGGGACCGGCTTGGCGCTCGTACGCGGGAGCGTCGGGCTCCGGTGCCGGTTCCGGGTCGTCGAGCACCACGACAGGACCCGAGACATGCGCGGCCGCACGCTCCTTCAGCCAGGTCAGCACGCTCGGGCCGCTGCCGCTTCTGCCCCGGCGCCGGCGCGCGGTGGGCTGCGGCTTGGGCGACTCCAGATCGGCGACCACCGCGGGCTGCGATCCGGTGTTGAAGTACACCAGCGCTTCGTGCCCCTGGTACTCCATGTGCTCGACGATCCCGGTCAGCGCGACCTCGCCGGGGCGCGCCTGGCTCGGCGGAGCGATCCGGGTCGCCTCGGAACGCAGGCCGACGATGATCTGCCGGCCCTGCTGGATACGGAGCAGCTGGTGGTCGATGCTGAGGGGCTCGGGCAGCGGCAGCCGCTGCTTGCCCAGGTCGATCGACATACGGCCGTCCAGCGGCGCGTACACGACGGCCTGCAGCAGGTTGATGCGCGGGGTGCCGATGAACGCGGCGACGAAGACATTCTCCGGCAGGGCGTAGGTCTCGCGCGGAGTGCTCACCTGCTGCAGCACACCACCGCGCATCACGGCGACCCGGTCGCCGAGCGACATCGCCTCGGCCTGGTCGTGCGTGACATAGACGGTCGTCACGCCCAACTCGGCGGTGAGCTGCGCGATTTCGGCGCGCAGATGGTTGCGCAGCTTGGCGTCGAGGTTGGACAGCGGCTCGTCCATCAGGAAGACGGACGGCCGCCGGGAGATGGCCCGGCCCATCGCGACCCGCTGGCGTTCGCCGCCGGACAGCTGGTTGGGATAGCGGTCGAGGACGTCCTCGATACCGAGCATCCTGGCGGTGGCCTCGACCTGCGGGCCGCTGTCCAGGCGGGGGTTCTCCAATCGCAGCGGGAAGCCGATGTTCTCGCGGTTCGTCATGCTCGGATACAGCGCGAAGTTCTGGAACACCATGGCCATCGCACGGTCGCGGGGCGGGATGTGGTTGGCGTACTCGCCGTCGAGCAGCAACTCCCCCTCGGTGATCTCCTCGAGGCCGGCGATCATGCGCAGCACGGTTGACTTGCCGCAGCCCGAGGGGCCCAGCAGCACCACGAACTCCCCCGGCTCGATGTCGAGGGAGAAGCGTTCGACGGCACGGGTGGCGCGTCCGTACCTCTTGCTGACGCTGTGCAGTGAAATGGCGCGACTCATATGGTTCCGCCAGGAGAAGAGGAGGAGCGACTGAGACGCCTGAAACTAGCCGACTACTCCCCGTCGGGGAATGTTTCGCGCGAAGGTTGGGGGTGGGCTCTTTGTACGGAGCCGTCCGTCACCAGGAGACGACCTCGGCCATGGTCTCGTCCGTCGCGAACCCCGGCCTCCGCCGGGCGGGTTGACTGCCGGGCGCCCAATCCGGCCGCGACCAGCAGAAGCGTGCCCAGCATGACGAACGGCGCGGTCGTGCCCGCGATACCCGCGACCAGTCCGGCGGAAGCGGGA
The DNA here is from genome assembly GCF_040651435.1 of Streptomyces sp. NPDC048479. Classification (NCBI taxonomy): domain Bacteria; kingdom Bacillati; phylum Actinomycetota; class Actinomycetes; order Kitasatosporales; family Streptomycetaceae; genus Streptomyces; species Streptomyces sp. NPDC048479. The sequence goes on along the minus strand of NZ_JBEZKA010000023.1, from coordinate 124,069 downwards.
GCGGCGACCTGGCCGAGTCGGTTTCCGGTCAGCCTCAGGGCGAGTGCGGTTGAGCGCGCCTGAGCCGGGGCAGCCCGGACGACCGTCGTCATCGACAGCGGCTGGCCGACGCCCAGGCAGAAGCCGAGGACAGCGAGCATTATGGCGAGCGCCCGGACGGGGACGGGCAGCGCGATACCCGCGCACAGGAGACCGCCGAGCAGACAGGTCACGGTCATCAGCACCGTACGGCCCAGCAGCCGGATCATCGGCGTCATCACAAGGCGGCAGGCGACGGTCGCGGCCGCGCGCAGGCTCAGCAGCAGACCGATGGCGGCGGGTGCGATACCGCGGTGCTCGCCGATCACCGGCAGATAGGCCGTGAGGATGTCGGTGGCCGAGAGCACGGCGAGACTGATGAAGATCCCGGCAGGTACGCCGCGGGTGCGCAGTATGCGGTGTACAGGGACCTTGGACCGCGGTTCGCGGGCCGGGCGGCCGGTCCTGCGGTGCTCGATGCGCCAGAGCGAGGTGAAGGAGACGGCCGCCACGGCCGCCGAGACGACCAGGGCGAGTGCGCTCGTACGGCCCATGGCGCCGTCCTGCTCGGAGACCAGGAACCCGGCGGCGATGGGTCCGACGAGCTGGCCGAGCGAGGCGCCGATGGTGAAGTGGCCGAAGTTGCGGTCCTGTTCGTCCGGGGCCGACTGGCGGGCGACGATCGACTGGGCGCCGATGACGAAGCAGAGATGGCCGAGGCCCATCACTCCGCTCCAGGCCGCCATCGCGGGAAGTGAGACCGCCGTACCGCTGAGGGCACACCCGCCGGAGATCAGGACGACGCCGATGGGCAGCAGGGGTGCACACCGCCCGTGGTCCGTCCTGCGCCCCAGCGGTACGGCGGCGAACAGGGGAAGCAGCGCGTACACGCCCGCGATCACACCGATCGCGCGCTCGTCGGCGCCCAGGGCAAGAGCCCGGTAGGAGACGGCCGGCCGTGCCATCGACACCGCGCCCTGCGCGAAGGCGAAGGCGATGACGAGGCGCAGCAGCCAGCTCCTGCCGGGCTCTTGAGAAGCAGGGACCATCAGATGATGCCGAAGACGACTCCGGCACCGAGCACCACCAGTGAGGTGAGCGCGGCCCATTTGACCGTGAACCTGGTGTGGTCGCCGAACTCGACCTTGGCCATGCCGACGAGGACGTACACGGCGGGGACCAGCGGGCTCGACATGTGCAGGGCCTGACCGACCAGCGATGCGCGGGCGATCTCCAGCGAGGAGACGCCGTGGGCGGAGCCCGCTTCGGCGAGGACCGGCAGGACACCGAAGTAGAAGCCGTCGTTCGACATGAAGTACGTGAGCGGGAGGCTCAGCAGGCCGGTGACGATGCCCATGTGCGGGCCCATGCCCTCGGGGATGGCGCCGACCAGCCAGTCGGCCATGTGCTTGACCATGCCGGTGCCGGTCAGGACGCCGGTGAAGACGGCGGCGGCGAAGACCATGCCGGCGACGTTGAGGACGTTCTCGGCGTGGGCGGCGACGCGGGCCTTCTGATCGGCCATATTCGGGAAGTTGACCGTCAGGGCGAGAGCCGCACCGAGGAGGAAGAGCACCGGGATGGGGAGGTACTCCATGATCATGGCGGCGAGGAGGGCGACGGTGAGCCCGGCGTTGAACCAGTAGAGCTTGGGGCGGAGGGTGACGCGGTCCGGGTCGAGTCCCTGGAAGCCATCGTCGTCCCCGTCGTTGCCGTCGGTCCCGTCCTTGCGGTCGTCTCCGTCAGCCTTCGCCGGTTCGGCGTCGGCGCCCGTACCGGTGCCACCGGTGAGGCTCTTCTCCGTACCGTTGCCGGCGCCGCCGCCCGAAGTGACCAGCACAGTCTCGGTCTCGCTCTCGGTGGCGGTCTCGGTCCCCAGCACGTCGTCGAGGGTGAGCACCCCGAGGCGCTTGCGCTCCCGCCGGCCCAGCACGTAGGCGAGGACGAAGACAAAGAGCAGTCCGACGCCGAGCGCCGGGATCATCGGGACGAAGATGTCGGCCGCGTCCACCTTCAGCGCGGTCGCCGCACGGGCGGTGGGGCCGCCCCAGGGCAGGGTGTTCATCACGCCGTTCGCCGTGGCGGCGACACCGGTCATCACGACCAGGCTCATCTTGAGGCGCTTGTAGAGCGGATACATCGCCGAGACGGTGATCATGAAGGTGGTGGAGCCGTCGCCGTCCAGCGAGACGATGGCGGCGAGCACCGCCGTACCGACCACGATGCGCAGCGGGTCCGCCTTGCAGAAGCGCAGGATGCCGCGGACGATCGGGTCGAAGAGGCCGACGTCGATCATGACGCCGAAGTAGACGATCGCGAACATCAGCATCGCCGCGGTGGGGGCGAGATTGCCGACGCCTTCGATGACGTAGTCCCCGAGGTGCGCGCCCTTTCCGACGAGTACGCAGAAGAGTGCGGGAATGAGGACCAACGACGCGATCGGCGACATCTTCTTCATCATGATCAGGACCAGGAAGGTCGCAATCATGACAAAGCCGAGGATTGTCAGCATTGGGGACACCTAACGTTCATCCTTGAACTCCCACCGGAGCGGCGGTTCGGATGACGTTAGGTGGCGCCAATTGCCGTTAACAAGATGTTGACGTGTGAGCAATACGAGCAAAACCCCAGGTCATCGCAGAGGTGACAGTTCGACCGGGAAGCCGTTGAGCACAGCGGTGCCCGACAGCGGGTCGAGCCGCGAGCCGTCGAGCAGCTGATTGACATTGACTCCGGGACGCGCGGCAGCCACCGACATCCGGGTGCCGGGCCGGTCGTGTCCCCAGCCGTGCGGCAGGCTCACGACTCCGGTCCGTACCGTGTCGGTGATCTCCACCGGAGCCTCGAGCTCTCCTCCGTCCGCACCGATACGGACCGGGGCGCCGTCCTCGAGACCCAGCCGGGCCGCGTCGGTGGGATGGATCTGGAGGGTGCACCGGTTGGAGCCGCCGTTGAGCGTGGCGACGTTGTGCATCCAGCTGTTGTTGGAGCGCAGATGGCGGCGGCCGACGAGGACGAGTGGTGTGCCGGGCCGCTCGTCCAGGGCGCGCCGCAGCCTCGGCAGATCGCCTGCGATGGGTTCCGGCAGCAGCTCGACGCGTCCGCTGCGGGTCTTGAGGATCTGCGGGAGACGGGGCTGCAGCGGGCCGAGGTCGACGCCGTGCGGGTTCTGGAGGAGATCCTCAAGGATGAGGTCGTACGGCCCCATGCGCAGCATCAGGTCGAGGCGTCGCTCGGGTCCGGTGCTGCCGATGAGCAGACGGGCCAGGTTCTCGGGGTCTCCGCCGTGGAGCGGGGAGTGCGGGTCGGCGACGGCCTTGGCGAGCGAGCTCTCGATGACCATGTCGTCGACGGCCGACGGGTCGGCGCCGTGCATGCCGGCCACGGCGAGCACCAGCCGGGCCTGGATCTCGCACTCGCCGAGCCTGCCCTTCTCCAGAGGGACGACCGCCGGGCTGTAGCGCGCCTGGTTGCGTACGGCGAAGTTGTTGAAGGAGAAGTCGAAGTGCGCGCTCTGGGAGGGCGGTGGCGGGGGCAGCACCACATCCGCGTGCCGGGACGTCTCATTGAGATACGGGTCGACGCTGACCATGAAGTCGAGTTCGGCCAGCGCGCGGTCGAGGCGGTCGCCGTCGGGGGCGGAGAGCACCGGGTTGGCGGCGATGGAGATGACCGCGCGGATCCGTCCCTCGCCCGGGGTGTCGATCTCCTCGGAGAGCGCTGCCATCGGCAGTTCGCCCTTGGCCTCGGGGTGGCCGCTGACCCTGCTGGCCCAGCGGCCGAGCGCGAAGCCCTTGCCGGGGGCGGCGGGGCGGGGTGCGCGGTCGGTGGCGGCGAGCGGGAAGAGCGCGCCGCCGGGACGGTCGAGGTTGCCGGTCAGCACATTGAGTACGTCGACGAGCCAGTTGGCGAGGGTGCCGAACTCGACGGTGCTGCTGCCGACGCGGCCGTATACGGCGGCGGTGGGTGCGGCGGCGAGCTCGCGGGCGATCGTACGGATCTCCTCCGCGTCCATGTCGCAAGCTGCGGCGACCGCTTCCGGTGTGAACTCCGCTATGGCTTCCCGGAGTTCATCGAGGCCCTCGACCTGCGCCTCCAGCGTCCCGAGGTCGGTGAGTTTCTCCTCGAAGAGGACTTGGGCGAGGGCGGCGAGCAGCAGGGCGTCAGCGCCGGGCCGGATCGGGACGTGCCGGTCGGCGAGCTGAGCGGTGCGGGTGCGGCGCGGGTCGACGACGGTGAGTGTGCCGCCGCGCTTGCGGAGTGCCTTGAGCTTGCCGGGGAAGTCGGCCGCGGTGCAGAGGCTGCCGTTGGAGTCGAAGGGGTTGGCGCCGAGGAGCAGCAGATGGTCGGTGCGGTCCAGGTCCGGGACGGGGATGGCGATGGCGTTGCCGAAGAGCAGTCCGCTGGAGACATGCTTGGGCATCTGGTCCAGGGTGCTGGCGGTGAAGAGATTGCGGGTGCGCAGCAAGGAGAGCAGTACGGGGGGATAGAGGGCGCCGGCCATGGTGTGGACGTTCGGGTTGCCGAGGACGACGCCCACGGCGTTCGGCCCGTACTCCTCGATCAGCGGCCTGATCCGGGCCGCGACCTCGTCGAACGCCTCCTCCCAACTCGCCTCCCTCAGCTCGCCGTCCTTGCGCACGAGAGGAGTGCGCAACCGGTCGGGATCGCCGTCGAGCTCCCCGAAGGACGCACCCTTGGGGCAGATGAAGCCATGACTGAAAACGTCGTCGCGGTCTCCGCGGGCACCAGTGACACGGGTGCCGTCGATGGTGAGGGTCAGCCCGCAGGTGGCTTCGCAAAGGGGACAGATGCGCAATGCGGTACGGGCCGCCTCGGGCGGTGCGGCACGGGTGCCGTCCGTCGGTGCGGGCTGGGCGGCATTGGTGCGGGACATGGGCCCTCCCCGGGGCGACGGCGGTGGCGCGCGGTTCAGGACCGAGCATACCGACCGGTATGCACGAGCGGGAGGGGTCGAGCCCTGTACGCCCCTCCGGGCGTGTCCTCAGTTGCCGGACGGGCTGGATTCTCCAGCCCCTCCGGCGATTGAGGAGCGGGTCCGGGGCGGAGCCCTGAACAGCAGCCGTCAGTCCAGCAGCCTCGCCAGATACGCGCGCAACAGCTCCCGCGTCTCCCCCACGATCTCCTCGTCCCCCGCCGGGTCCACCCGGAAGGCGAGTTGCAGAAGCGCGTCCGCCGCCTCGACGGAGACCAGGACCGTCCGGCGCAGCTCGTCGTCGGCACCGCGGCCCAGATGGCCGGCGAGCAGCTCGGCGAGACGGTCGGCGACCTGGTGGTTCGCCCCGGCCGCGGGCGTGCCGACCGGGATCTGGGAGCCGAAGTCGATCAGCGCGAACCCGGGGACGGTCCGCTTCATCTCCAGGTACTCGTCGAGTACGACGTCGAGGACACCGCGCCAGTCGGCCGCCGGGAGCGAGGTGAGACGGCCGCCGATGCGCTCGGCATAGCTGTCCAGATTGCGGTGCGCGAGGGCATCGGCGAGGGCGCGTTTATTGCCGAAGAAGCGGTAGACGGAGCCGATGGGGACACCGGCTCTGGCAGCCACCGCGCGGGTGGAGAGGTCCTCGTAGCCGGTCTCGTCGAGGAGTTCGGCGCAGGCGTCCAGTATCCGGGCGAGCCGATCGGCGCTGCGCTGCTGCACGGGCGTACGGCGGAGATGCGGGGCGGGGCCGGCGTGGGACACGCGGTCCATCATGCCGCCCTGTTCCCGTTGACGGGGGCGGTCCTGCAATCCTACGGTGATGCATAGGAATCCTTCAGCACCGGGGAGCGGACGATGAGCGGCATCGAGCAGGCGCGGAAGACGGCCGAGAGTCTTGGCCACTCCCCCGGCTTCGGCAATGAACACACTTCCGAGGCTGTGCCGGGCGCACTGCCGCACGGACGCAATTCGCCGCAGCGCGCGCCCCTCGGGCTGTACGCGGAGCAGCTGAGCGGCTCGGCGTTCACCGAGCCGCGCGCCCACAACCGCCGCTCATGGCTGTACCGGATCCGCCCCTCCGCGGCGCATCCGCCGTTCGTACGCATCGACAACGGCGGGCTGCGCAGCGCACCCTTCACCGAGTCCGTGCCCGACCCGAACCGGCTGCGCTGGAATCCGCTGCCGGAACCCGCGCCGGGAACGGACTGGCTGGCCGGTCTGTGGACGCTCGGCGGCAACGGCGACGCGACCCAGCGCACCGGCATGGCCGTGCACCTCTACCACGCCAACTCCTCCATGACGGACCGGGTGTTCAGCGACGCGGACGGAGAGCTGCTGATCGTGCCCGAGCGGGGTGGACTGCTGCTCCGTACGGAGCTCGGGCTGCTCGCCGCCCGGCCCGGCGAGGTCGCGCTGATTCCGCGCGGGGTCCGCTTCCGGGTGGAGCTCCTGGACGAGAGCGCGCGCGGATATGTCTGCGAGAACTACGGGCAGCCGTTCCAGCTGCCGGATCTGGGGCCGATCGGTGCGAACGGACTCGCCAACGCCCGGGACTTCCTCGCGCCGGTGGCGGCGTACGAGGACGAGGAGCGGCCGGTGGAGGTCGTCAACAAGTTCTGCGGGAACCTCTGGGCCGCGACGTACGACCACTCGCCGCTCGATGTCGTCGCCTGGCACGGCAACCACGTTCCGTACGTCTACGATCTGCGGCGCTTCAATGTGCTCGGCACCATCAGCTACGACCACCCGGATCCGTCGATCTTCACCGTGCTGACGTCGCCTTCGGACACGCCTGGGCTCGCGGGTGTCGACTTCGTGGTCTTCGCGCCGCGCTGGCTGGTCGGCGAGGACACCTTCCGGCCGCCGTACTTCCACCGCAATGTGATGAGCGAGTACATGGGGCTCATCGAGGGGGCGTACGACGCCAAGGCGGAGGGCTTTGTTCCGGGAGGCGGGTCGCTGCACAACATGATGTCCGCCCACGGGCCGGATCGTGAGACCTTCGACCGGGCCAGTGCTGCCGAGCTGAAGCCGCAGAAGATCGACGACGGGCTTGCGTTCATGTTCGAGACACGGTGGCCGGTGACGGCGACCGGGCAGGCGATGAGCGCGGGGCATCTGCAGGCGGGGTACGACGACGTGTGGCAGGGTCTGCAGCGCCATTGGGGATCTGAGGGATACTCCCCCAGAAATGACAGCCGGTCCTGATACGGAGTCCCCGTGACCTCCTCCTTCGCCCCTGACTCGCTGGTCCTGAACCGCAAGCTGCCGCTGTGGTACCAGGTCTCGCAGTCGCTGCGTGCCTCGATACTCGGCCGAGCGCCCGAGGCATCGCTGCGGCTGCCCACCGAGGAGCAGCTCGCCGCGCACTACGGCGTCAGCGTGCTGACCATGCGCCAGGCCCTCAAGGAACTGGAGGAGGAGGGCCTGATCAGCAGGCACCGGCGGCGTGGCACATTCATCGAACCGGGGGCGTGGCGGGGTGCGCCGAGGCGGCTGCTGGGCTCGATCGACGCGATCGTGGCCCAGCAGTCGGGCGAGCGGACGACGATCCTGGGGCACGGGCCGGAGCCGGTGCCGGGCGAGCTCGCGGAGTACTTCCCACAGGCGGCGGAGGTCGTGATGTACAGGCGGCTGCGCTGCGACGGGGAGAGCGGTGAGCCGACGAACTGGGCGGAGAACGCGGTCCGCTCGGATGTGGCGGCGGGGCTCGACCCCGCCGACCTGGAGCGCTGGCCGATGACGAAGGTGCTGCGGGATGTACGGGGCGTGCGGATCAGCAGGATCACGGACACGGTGGAGGCACGGCTGGCAGATCCGCCGACGGCGGAGCTGCTGAGGGTGCCGTTGCTGAGCCCGATCCTGCATTACACGGGGGTGACGTACGACGAGGGCGGGCGGGTGGTGGATGTGGCGCGGATCCGGTACCGGGGGGACAGGTTCTCGTTCTCGGTGACGGTGGACGCGGATTGATCCTCACGGGGGTCGGTCGGTGCGGGCGCCCGGGGCGCGGGGTCTCGGGGTGCGGGTCTTTGGTCCCTGGGGGCAGCCCGGCCCGCCGGGCGCGGGTGCGGACCGCGGGACTCCGGGCGGGCACCGTCCGCCGGGCGCGGGTGCGGACCGCGGGACTCCGGGCGGGCACCGTCCGCCGGGCGCGGGTGCGGGCCGCGGGACTCCGGGCGGGCACCGTCCGCCGGGCACGGGTGCGGGCCGCGGGACTCCGGGCGGGCACGGATGCGGGCCGCTCCGGGGCTCGTGTCCTGGACTGCTTTCCTCACCGCGCTTCGCGCGAGTTGCGACGCTTTACGTCCAGAACACGACCCCTGCGCGTCTCTGTGGGCACGACTACCATTCCCCGCGGTACGGGCCCATGGTGAGGGGGAGGATGTCCGCATGCCGATGCTCGATGAGCTGATGCCCTGGAGCGCGCCTCCGTTGCGGCTGGGGCGCGAGTGGGTGATGGCCCCCGATGCTGCCTCCCTCAGGGCGCGGTGGGATGTTCTTGTGGGGGCCGAGACCGACGAGCGTGACGCGTTGTTCGGGTGCACTCGGGCGCGTACGCCGCGGAGTGCCGTCAGTCAGTTGCCCGGCCAGTCCACCGGCACGGGCAGGTTGGTCCGGGAGGAAGGGCGGTGTCCCGCGCCGGTTCGGGTGTTGCACGGGGCCTTCGACGAGCGTTGGCTCATACCCGACCACCGGCTGATCGACGTGGCTCGCCCCGAGTTGTGGCGCGTCGCCGACCAGCAGCAGGTGTTCGTCGTCGAGCAGGGGTACGTGACGGGTGCGCCGGGGGCCGCGGTGGTGGTGTCCGCCTTGCTGCCGGACGGGCGCTCGCCTGCCGGGAGGCCCGGGCGGATCCGGCCGCTCTACCGGCGGCCCGGTGGGCTCGAGCCCAATCTCGCGCCGGGGCTGCTGCCCGCGCTGAAGTCCGCGTACGGGCGCGAGGTCGACGCCGACGAGGTGATCGCCTGGGTGCTCGCCGTCGCCGAATCGTCGCCCGCCGGATGTGTGGTGCCCCTGCCGGCCGACCCCCAGGTGTGGCTGACCGGCGTGGAGCTGGGGCGGCGGATCATGGAGATCCAGCTGCGCGGGGCCCGTGGTGGAGCGCGGCCGCGGCTGCCCGGGGGACGTAGGCCGTATGTCCGTGCCGCGGTGCCCGCCCGGCCCGGTGCGATCGGCTACGACGCGGAGGAGGAGGTGCTCAGTCTCGGCGACGGGCGTATCTCGCCCGTGCCACGTGAAGCCTGGGATTTCGACGTCTCCGGCGTACGCGTGCTGGAGCTCTGGTTCGAGCGCCGGACCGGCGCGGCCGAGGCCGGCACGCTGGACGCGATACGGCCCGCCTCGTGGCCGCAGGAGTGGACCTCCGAGCTGCTGGAGCTGATCACCGTGCTGGCACTGCTGGGCGAACTGCGGGAACAGCAAAGGGAGTTGAAGGTGGGGGCGGAGATCACCCGTGAGGAGCTCGGGAGTGTGCTGCCGCCGTCCGCCGCGACTCGGCGGCCCGCCTCCGTGCTCGACCATCACGAAGAAGGGCCGGAGGGTCAGTTCGCCCTGCTGTGAGGGTCGAATGAGTCCAGGACGCGGGTCAGCACGCGGTCGAAGACCTCGTCCGGGTCGATCGGGCCGACGCCCTCGCCGAGTACGGCCGCCAGCCGCGGATATGCGCCGCTCGCGACCTCGCGGGACAGATACGCACCGCGCACCGCCTGCTCCTGCTCCTCGGACCACGGGAGCCCGCGACTGCGCTCGGCGATGGCCAGTTCGTTGGCCACCGACGTCATGACCGAGCCGTTGACCGTCGCGATCAGCTCCATCTTGGTGCCGTACGGCGCATCCAGACCGTCCAGGCAGCGGAGGCAGGACTCGAGATAGCGCAGGGCGTTGGGACTGAAGCCGTAGACCGTCGACATGAGCCGGGGCAGCCATGGGTGGCGCTGCATGATCGCCCGGGTCTGGCGGGCGAGGTCCAGCATGTCCGCGCGCCAGTCGCCGCTGGGCCCGTCGGGCAGTTCGTACTCACCGCTGACCGCGTCGACCATCAACTCGTACAGGTCTTCCTTGCGCGGCACATAGTTGTAGAGCGACATGGTGCCGCAGCCCAGCTCGCCCGCCACCTTCCGCATGGAGACCGCGTCGATGCCGTCCGCATCGGCGATGCGCACGGCCGCCGTCGCGATGTCGGCGCGGCTGTACGCCGGTTTCGGGCCGCGGCCCGTGCGCTCGGGACGCGCCCAGATCACTCCCGGTTCGGCCGCTCGGCCTGCCATGGATCATCACCTCGCCCACCATCCTAGTTACGTACAACGTACGTAGTGGGGTATGGTCGCACCATGACGACTACGTACGCTGTACTTAGTGAAGGTCTGGAGAAGCGGTTCGGTGAGGTCCACGCGCTGCGCGGGCTGGATCTCGCTGTGCCGGAGGGCACGGTCTGCGGGGTACTGGGGCCCAATGGCGCGGGAAAGACCACTGCCGTACGGGTGCTGACGACCCTGCTCACGCCTGATTCGGGCACCGCGCGGGTCGCCGGGCACGATCTGCGGCGCGATCCGGCGGCCGTGCGTCGCCGGATCGGCGTCACCGGGCAGAACACCTCGGTCGACGGCGATCTCACCGGCGCGGAGAATCTGCGGCTGTTCGCGCGGCTGCTGCGCGCGCCCAGGTCTCGTGCGGACGAATTGCTGGAGCAGTTCGAGCTGGCGGATGCCGCGGACCGTCCCGCCCGCACATATTCGGGTGGTATGCGGCGCCGGCTGGATCTCGCGGCAAGCCTGATCGTCCGGCCGCAGGTGCTGTTCCTGGACGAGCCGACCACCGGTCTCGACCCGCACAGCAGGCGCGGAATCTGGGACGCCGTAAGGGAGTTGGCGAACGAGGGCACCACCGTGCTGCTCACCACGCAGTACCTCGAGGAGGCCGACCGGCTGGCCGACGACATCGTGCTGATCGACGAGGGCCGGGCCGCCCACCACGGCACGCCCGCCGAGCTCAAGGCCAGGATCGGCAGTTACGCGGAGGTTGTTGTCGGACATGTCTCGGGGCTGCCCGCCGCCGCGGCCGTGCTCGACCAGCTGACCGGCTCGGAGCCGGCCCTCGACGCGGAGAAGCACACCGTGGGGGCGATCACGACCGACCCGACCCTGACCCTGCCGCGCATCGTCCGCGAGCTGGACGCGGCCGGTGTCCTGGTCATCGACGCCAGTCTGCGCCCGCCCACGCTGGATGAGGTCTTTCTCCGCCTCACCGACCGCAAGGAGCTCGTCGCATGAGCGCGATCGTCTACGACAGCACCGCCGTACTCGGCCGCCATCTCCAGCGGATCCGGCACGCGCCCGCCATCATGGTGATGACGCAGACGATGCCGATCGTGTTCCTGCTGTTCTTCGGCTATGTCTTCGGCAGCGCGATGGCGATGCCGGGCACGGAGTACCGGGCGTTCCTGGTGCCCGGACTGCTGGTGGCGACCGCCGCGAACGGCATCATGACGGGGATGTTCACCGCCGCCCAGGACTCCCACCGCGGAGTCATGGACCGCTTCCGCACCCTGCCGATGAACAGGACCGCGATCCCCCTCGGGCAGGCCGTCGCCGATCTGCTGGCCACCGCCGTCGGGATGGTTCCGCTGCTGCTCGTCGGCCTCGCGATGGGCTGGCGGATCGAGGGGAGCCCGCTCGAAGCGACGGGGGCCTTCGGTCTGTTGCTGCTGTTCCGCTTCGCGACCACCTGGATCGGGATCCTCCTCGGCCTGGCCTCGCGGAGCGAGGAGGCGGCCGGCCAGCTGGGCAGCGCGACATTCATGCTGCCGCTGCTGTCGAACGCGTACCTCCCGACGGACAATCTGCCGGCCTGGCTGCGTACGGTCGCCGAGTGGAACCCGATCTCCGCGGTCACGGCGGCGGTACGGGATCTGTTCGGCAACGCTCAGCCGCCGGCGGACGCGGCATGGCCGGTGGCCCATCCGGTCGCCGGGGCGCTCTGCTGGTCGCTGGCGCTGCTGGCGCTGTTCCTGCCGCTCGCCGTACGCCGTTTCGCGCAGAACGACCGGTGAAGGGTCCGGGGGTGACAAACGTGGCCCGTACACGATAGGTACGGCTGTCATGAACCATCAGCCCCTTCCGCTCGACGGGATCACGGTCGTCGCCGTCGAACAGGCCGTCTCGGCGCCCTTCGCCACCCGCCAGCTCGCGGATCTCGGCGCCCGCGTCATCAAGATCGAGCGTCCGGACGGCGGTGACTTCGCGCGCGGCTACGACACCGCCGCCCGCGGGCTCGCCTCGCACTTCGTCTGGTGCAACCGCGGCAAGGAATCCCTCGCCGTCGATCTCAAGGACCCGCGCGGCATCGACATCGTGCGGCAACTCGTCGCGGACGCCGATGTGTTTGTGCAGAACCTCGCCCAGGGCGCGGCCGCGCGGCTCGGGCTGGACGCCGCCACGCTGTGCGCGGCGCATCCGCGGCTGATCGCCGTGGACATCTCCGGCTACGGCGCGGAGGGGCCCTACGCGCACAAGCGGGCGTACGACATGCTCGTGCAGTGCGAGGCGGGCCTGGTGTCGGTGACCGGGACCGCGCATCAGCCGGTCAAGGCGGGCATTCCCGCGGCCGATATCGCGGCGGCGATGTACGCGTTCTCCGGTGTGCTCGCGGCACTGCTGCGACGGGCCACCACGGGCCGCGGCGGTCCGGTAGAGATCTCCATGCTGGAGTCACTGGCCGAGTGGATGGGGCATCCGCTGAACTACGGGATGCACGGAGGTGAGGCCCCGGCGCGCACCGGGGTCGCGCACGCCGTCATTTCGCCGTACGACGCCTATGCGACGGCCGACGGCGGACAGGTGCTGCTGTCGGTGCAGAACGACCGGGAGTGGCGGCGGCTGGCCGAACAGGTCCTCGGACGGCCCGAGTTGGGCGAGGATCCGGTCTTCGCGACCAACACCGCCCGTACGGCGAACCGCGCGAGGACGGATGCGGTGGTGGCCGAGGCGCTGGCGGGGCTGGGCACTCAGGAGGCGATCGGCCGGCTGGAGGCGGCGGGCATCGCATGTGCCCGGCTCAACAGCGTGGCGGATGTGGCCGGACATCCACAGCTCGCGGCGCGGGACCGGTGGCGGGAAGTGGACTCACCGGTGGGACCGCTGCGGGCTCTGCTGCCGCCGATCACCCTGCCGGGTGGAGCCGAGGCACGGATGGGCGCGGTTCCCGCGCTCGGCGAGCACACCGACGCGCTGCTGAAGGCCCTGGGGATGACGGATGAGGCTACAGCGGCACTGCGCCGGGACGGTGTGATCGCCTGAGCGCGTTCGCGTACGAGCTGACGTCCTGGCGGTCGGGTCAGCCGCGGCTGCCGAAGAGCGAGCGACGCAGCCGCCGGAGCGGTGCGAAGAGCGACACCCGCGCGCTCTTGCTCTTGCGGGTGTGCGCGACATCACGCGAGGTGAGCTCGAGCATCAGCGACGTCGCCTCGGCTGCCTCGTGCTGCGGGACGGCAGGGCCGCCGAGCACAGCGAGATGGCGGTCGAGACGCGTGCTGGTTGCACTGCTCCCACACGTGATCGCAGGCACTCGCGGCCTGCTGCGCACCGTTATCTGTTCCATGTCACTCCCCACCCGTACGAGGGCACCCGGCCCGGGCAGGTTAACCCTATCGCTCCATCGTGACACTCGTGTATTCCGGCCACGGAATTCACCACACCTGTACGAAGGTTGACGAATAGTCACCGAATGCGTCTGATTCCAGGGCGAGTTGGACAGTTCGTCAGCAAAAAAATTGTTGCCCCGTCGACCAATCCGAACGGCCCTCCGCACCGAATGGCTGGCATCGAAGCACGACCAGCACTCGCGAAGGACGGTTCGATGACCGCAATCAGCAGCAGCGGGCGGCGGGGGTTCAACAGGCTCGCCGCACTCACCTGCGTGGCGCTGGCCTCCGGAGCCCTGGTGGCCTCCGGTTTGACCGGCGCCGAGCCCGGTACGGCCCGGGCCTCCAGCCACCGCGAGGCCCCGCTGATCTCCGGACAGCCCCAGTACGACAACACCGACGTGTACGCGTTCGTCAGCCCCGACAAGCCGGACACCACCACGCTCGTCGCCAACGTGCTGCCGTTCCAGGAACCGGCCGGCGGCCCGAACTTCTTCAAGTTCGCCGACGACGCCCAGTACGACATCCACATCGACAGTGACGGCGACGCCCAGGGCGACCTGATCTACCGGTGGACCTTCAAGGACCACGTCAAGAACGGCAATACGTTCCTCTACAACACCGGGCCCGTCACGTCGCTCGACGACCCGGACCTCAACATCACGCAGACGTACGACATCGAACTGCTGAGGCTGAAGAACCAGCATGTGATGCACACCACGAAGATCGCCGACGATCTGCCGGTGGCACCGTCGAACGTGGGCAAGGCCTCCATGCCGGACTACCAGAAACTGCGCGACCACGCCGTGCGCCAAATCCCCGGCGGATCCACGGCGTTCGCGGGTCAGGCGGACGATCCCTTCTTCGCCGACCTGCGCGTCTTCGACCTGCTCTACGGCGCCAACCTCTCCGAGGTCGGCAACGACACGCTCAAGGGCTACAGCGTCAACTCCATCGCGCTGCAGGTGCCGACCGCGTACATCCAGCAGTCGGAGAAGCAGCCGATCGTCGGCATCTGGTCGACCACCCAGCGCAAGAGTGCGAGCGGTCACTGGACCCAGGTGTCCCGCCTCGGTATGCCGCTGGTCAACGAGGTCGTCATCCCCGTGAAGGACAAGGACAAGTTCAACGCGTCCCACCCGTGGAACGACGGTGACTTCCTCAAGTTCGTCACCCAGCCCGAGCTGCCGAAGCTGATCGAGGGCATCTACAAGATCAAGGCCCCGGCCGAACCGCGCAACGACCTGGTCTCGGTGTTCCTGACCGGCGTCGACAAGCTCAACAAGCCGCCGCACGTCCGCCCGGCGGAGGCGCTGCGGCTCAACACCTCCATCCCGCCCACGGCCGAGCCCAAGAGGCTTGGCGTACTGGACGGCGACAACGCCGGATTCCCCAACGGGCGGCGGCTGACGGACGACGTTCTGGACATCGCGCTCCAGGCCGTCGAGGGCGAACTGCTCGGCCAGAAGAACGACTTGGGCGACGCGGTCAACGAGAACGACCAGAAGTTCGGCCACTCCTTCCCGTACCTGGCACTGCCGACGTCCGGCTCCCGTGGCCCGCTGGCCAAGGGCGCCGGGACCAAGGACGCCGCGGGCAACCTGCTCACCGGAGGGGCTGCCTCCAGCAGTGACGACACCAGTACGACGCTGATCGCCACGGCCGTGGCCGCGGGTGCGGGAGTGCTGCTGATCGCCCTGGGCCTCAGCTGGTGGCGGATGCGGCGACGCAACCAGTACAGCTGAGCCGGCCGGCACCCACCAGGCCGCCTCGACGCATCTACGAACGGAAAGGGCAGACAGATGTCCCTGCGAAGGGCGCGAGCAGGAGCGGCACCGCCGCTCCCCGGCAATCCTGCTCCGTCGGGGCGCATAGCTCCCCGGCTCGCCGGCCGGGCCACCCGGCACGGCGAGGCGGGCACGCCGGGCGGGCTCCACGCGGCGACGCCGGCCGGGCTCGACCCTGTGGTGCCGGGCGGGCTCGACCCCGTGGTGCCGGGCGGGCATGACGACGACCCGGCGCCGACGCCGGGGAGTCGGCCGTCGATACTCGCCCGCGCCCTTGCGAGACTCGCGCACCGCTCCGGCGGAAGCCGCGAAGCGGGCGGCCCGGCCGGGCCCGGCCCAAAGACGTCGAGCGGGCATACCGAGTCAGCGCTCGCCGACGGCTCCGGCGGGAGCCGCGAAACCGGCGCCTCCGCCGGGACCGGGGCCGGCCCCGGGGCGCCCGGGGCCGGGCGCGTCCGGGGGGTTCTCCTGCCCGCCGGGGCGCTCGCGCTTGTGCTCACCGCGGGCGCTCTCGCCTTCGGGCAGGCGGACGAGGCGCCCCCGACCGCCCCCACCGCCGCGCCCGCGGCAGACGCGCCGTTCGACCGGATCGCCACCGGTGACCTCGCTCACGGGGTCACCGGCCTCCAGGCGCATCTGCGGGCCCAGCCCAAGGACGCCCGGGGGTGGGCGACCCTGGGTACCGCCTATGTGGAGCAGGCCAGGACCGGCGGCGACCCGACCCGGTATCCGCATGCCGGCAAGGCACTCGACCGCTCCCTCGCTCTCCAGCCGCAGGACAACGACGCGGCGCTTGCCGGGCGCGCCGCGCTCGCGGCGGCGCGGCACGACTTCCACGGCGCGCTGCGGGACGCGGAAGCGGCGCTGAAGGTCAATCCCTTCAGCGAGCGGGCTCTCGCCTCCCGGATCGACGCCCTCGTCGAACTGGGCAACTACCCAAAGGCATTGGCGGCAGCCGAAGAGGCCGACGGCCGCCGCCCCGGCATCCCCCTCTTCACGCGCTATGCGTACGTGCTGGAGCTGCGCGGCGACATCGCCGGCGCGCGCCGGGTGCTCGGCCGCGCACTGGACTCGGCCGTCTCCCCCGGCGACACCGCATATGTGGCCACCGCTCTCGGCCAACTGGAGTGGACCCAGGGCGCATACGCTCCGGCGCTGCGCCGGTTCGCTACCGCACTGGCCGCCGATCCCGCGTATCTGCCCGCCCTTGAGGGCCGAGCCCGCATCCAGGCCGCTCAGGGCGACACAGCGAGCGCCGAGCGCGGGCTCGAAGACGTGGTGGAACGGCTGCCGCTGCCGGGTCAGCTGGTGGCGCTCGGTGAGGTGTACGAGGCCCGCGGACGTACGGCCGAGGCCCGTGCTCAGTACGAACTGATCGGCACCTGGACGGAGTTGGCCCGCGCCAACGGCGTGGACACCGATCTGGACACCGCCCTGGCTCTCGCGGACCACGGCGACCGGCCCGAGGCGCTGCGCGCCGCACGCGCCGAGTGGAAGCAGCGACAGACCGTGCACACCGCGGACGCCCTGGCCTGGGCACTGCAGGTGAACGGCCGCTCCACCGAGGCCCTTTCGTACGTCGGGAAGTCCGCACCGCCCGGCTGCCGCAACGCGGTGTTCCTGTACCACCGCGGCGTGATCGAACGCGCCGCGGGCAAGACCGCGGCGGCCCGGACCTCCCTCGCAGCCGCCCTGAAGGTCAACCCGGGATTCTCACCGACCGGTTCGCGTGCGGCTCGTGCCGCACTGAAGGCACTGGAGGCGTCATGAGGAGGCGTACCACCGTCGCCGGCGCGGCGGTCCTCGTCGCCGGGGCGGCGCTCGCGCTGCTGCCCGCGGGGACTGCCGCCGCGCACCCTCTGGGCAACTTCACGGTCAACCGGTACGACGGGCTTCTCGTCGCCCCGAAGCTGCTGAGCGTCGATCATGTCGAGGACCTCGCGGAGATACCCGCCGCCCAGGCGCGTTCCAAGATCGACCGGGACGGCGACCGGAAGATGTCCACCGATGAACTGTCGGCGTGGGCCCAGGGCCGATGCCGGGACGCGGCGCAGGACAGCCAGGTCACCGTCGAGCGACAGACGACTGCGCTCACATCCGGCGCGAGCCGCGCCGAAGTACGCCCCGGACAGGCCGGGCTGCCGACGCTCCGCGTCGAGTGCAGACTGACGGCCGCACTGCCGGAAGGGCGGCAGACGATCGCCTTCCGAGCGCCGGGCGGCGACAAGGGTCCGGGCTGGCGGGAGATCACGGCCCGCGGGGACCGGATGACGCTCGCCTCCTCCGACGTACCGAAGGCAACGACGTCACGGCGGCTGACGGTGTACCCGAACGGCCAGCTCTCCTCGGCGCCGGACCAGAGGGCGGCCGAGCTCTCGGTCACTCCGGGCGGCGCCCCGGCGGCGGACCGCCCCGGGGAGGCGGTGGTCCCGGCCTCCGTACTGCCGCGCGGCGCGGATCGCTGGACACAGGCGCTGACCGGGCTGGTGTCCCGGCGCGAACTGACCGTGGGATTCGCTGCGCTGGCCCTGGCGACCGCGTTGCTGCTCGGTGCGCTGCACGCGCTCGCGCCGGGCCACGGCAAGACCGTGATGGCGGCCGCCGCGGCGGCCGACGGACGGAACTCGCTGCGCGACGTCCTGTCGCTGGGTGCGTCGGTGACGGTCACGCACACGCTCGGAGTTTTCGCGCTCGGCGCGCTGATCGCCGCGGGCTCGGCGGCTGCGCCGTCGGTGGTGGCGTGGCTGGGCGTCGCGAGCGGAGTGCTGGTGGCCGTGGCGGGAGCGGTACTGGTGCGCAGAGCCTGGCGGAACCGCGATCATGCGCACGGACACAGCCACGGACATGGTCACGGGCACAGTCACGGGCACGACCGCGCGCACGAGCACGGCGACGGGCATGCGCACTCAGCCGAGCACGGACACGAACACGGCCATGGGCACACGCACGGGCACGGCCACGACCACCGCGCGCTGAATCTCCGCTCCACCCTCCTGCTCGGCTTCGCCGGCGGACTCGTCCCCAGTCCCTCCGCCGTCGTCGTGCTCGTCGGCGCCGCCGCCCTGGGCCGCGCCTGGTTCGGTCTGCTGCTCGTCCTCGCGTACGGTGCCGGCCTCGCCCTCACCCTCACCGCCGCCGGCTTCGCAGCCGTCCGGCTCGGCGACCGCGCCTCCCGCCTTCTCCGCGAAAGGAGCCTCCGCAAGGGAAGGATGTTCTCCGCCGTGCAGCGCGTACTGCCGCTCGGCACGGCGTGCGTGGTACTCGCCCTCGGATGCGGATTGGCGCTCAAGGGGGCGGCAACAGCCCTTGCGTGAGCTAACTTGGGGTAGTTGCTCTGCTACGGATGGGGGCTCGCTGTGAGCGAAGTGCCGGGCGATGAGCGGCTGGTCGCGGGGCGCTACCGACTGCTGAGCCCGCTGGGCGAGGGCGGGATGGGCGTCGTGTGGCGGGCCCGCGACGAAGTGCTGATACGCGAGGTCGCCGTCAAGGAGGTCCGCGCTCCCGCCGGACTCGGCGGTGCCGACGAGCAGCGGCTCTACGCACGCCTGGAGCGGGAGGCGTGGGCGGCGGGCCGGATCTCGCACCGCAATGTGGTGACCGTCTACGACGTGGCGACCGAGGACGGCCGGCCCTGGATCGTGATGGAGCTGGTGCGCGGACTCGCGCTCTCCGCTGTGCTCGACGCGGAGGGACCGATCGCCCCGCAGCGCGCGGCCCACATCGGCGCCGAGATTCTCGCGGCCCTGCGCGCCGCGCACGAGGCGGGTGTGCTGCACCGCGATGTGAAGCCGGGAAACGTACTCATCGCCAATGACGGCCGGGTGGTGCTCTCGGACTTCGGGATCGCCATGGTCGAGGGGACCTCCAATCTCACGATGACGGGCGAGCTGATCGGCTCTCCCGAATTCCTCGCGCCCGAGCGCGCGCTGGGGCGCACTCCGGGGCCCGAGTCGGATCTGTGGTCGCTCGGGGTACTGCTGTACGCCGCGGTCGAGGGCAACTCCCCGTTCCGGCAGAACACTCCGCTCAGCACGCTGCGCGCCGTCGTCGACGAGGAGCTGCCGCCGCCCCGCAGGGCCGGTGCGCTGGAGCCGGTCATCGCGGGGCTGCTGCGCAAGGATCCGGCGGACCGGCTCTCGGCGGCGGAGGCCGAGCATCAGCTGCGGGTGGTGGGCGCGGGTGGCGGCGCGCGTACCGCACCTCCCCCCTCCCCCGGTCCGTACAGCCCTACGGTGGCGGCCTCGCCGGCCGCACCGGCCCCGGGGCCTGCGTCGTTCGGTCCGCCGCCGACGCCCGCGACAACGGCGACGACGGGAGTGCCGCACGACCGCTCGCGGCAGGCGGCCACGGCGCTGGTCGCCGGTGTGGCGGTACTGCTTCTCGCGGTCGGCGGCCTCGCCTGGGCTCTGGTCAACAAGGGCAAGGACCCTGCCGGATCGGACAACAGCGGCAGCACGGCACCCGCGGGCGGGAATGCCGGCACCGCCAGTCCAGGCAGCACACACCCGAGCAGCAGCGGACCGGACGGCGGCACCACGGACGGCGGCACGGGCGCAGGTACGGACGGCGGGTCGGCCAACGCAGGCAATGGGTCCAACGCGGCCACTGGCGGCAACGGCGGCGCGCACACACCGCCGCAGAGCGTGAACGTCTACGCCCGGACCGTGCACGGAAGTTACTCGGGCAGTTGTCCGCCGCCCGAGGCGGAGGCACCGGCCTTCAGGGCGACGATCACGGTCGGGCGCATTCCGGCGGCTGTCGAGTACCGCTGGGCGACCAGGAGCGGGGAGAGCTCCGACTCCGGCTGGAAGACGCTGGACTTCGGGGCGGGGGGCGGCAGGCAGCAGCAGGTCAACCACATCGAGCTGACCTACGAGCCGAACGGGACACACCACGACCAGATCCGGGTGGAAATCCGGAGTCCGGTCGAGGTGCGCTCCAACTGGATCGACTTCTCGGTCACGTGTGCGCAGGAGACCCCGACGGACGGGGGCTCCTATACGGCGAACACATACGGAACGACAGGGTCGGGCTGACCGTGACGGTCAGGCGTGGGAGGTGAAGACGGGCAGGTAGCCGCCGGACTGTCCGGACGAGGTGGGGTGGTAGGACTCGCTGATGTTGAGCCAGTTGAGGCTGTGCAGCCAGGCCGACCCGGAGCAGATCTCGTGTCCGTTGAAGGCGGGTGCGACATCCGCGAAGTCGTAGCCGTGGTCGGCGGCGCGCTTCGCGATGGCGGCGTTGAGGTAGTTCGCGGCCCCGTTGATCGCGGACCGTTCGTTCTCGCTCAGTCCGGCGATGCAGCTGCCGCCGAGCTTGTAGAAGCGGGGGTACCCGAGGACGACGACCTGGGCCGCCGGGGCCTTGGATTTGATCGCCGAGTAGACCGAGTCGAGCTTGCCGGGCAGGGTCGAGTCGACGTAGCTCTTCGCCTGGTTGATCCGGTTGATGCAGCTGGACTCGGACTGCAGGACGCAGGTGGTCATGACGTCGGAGAAGCCGGCGTCGTTGCCGCCGATGGTGATCGAGACGAGGTCGGTCGCGGAGTTGAGGGGGCCGAGCTGACCGGCCGTGACATCACCCGTACGAGCGCCGGAGCAAGCGGTGAACCCGAACGACGAGGGTGAATGCGCGGCCGCCCAGAGCTTGGGATAGGCACGGCTGCTGCGCTTGCAGTTGCCGCTTGCGCTGTCGTAGCTGCCGGCCCCGAGACCCGATGAGTAGGAGTCGCCGAGGGCCACATAGTCGAGCGCCAGGGCGGTGTCCGAGGCTTGCGCCTGGCCGGCTCCGGTGAGAGCGAGGACGGCGCCGAGGAGGAGTGAGGATGAGAATGCCGCGATTCGGGACAGTTTCATGGAACCTCCCTTTAGCAGGATCTCTGCCACAACTTTCGTAGCAGGCCCCATACTTCACCGGAAGTGTCCATGCCAAGACTTTTCCGTGAGAACTTCTTGACGGAGCGTCGGCGACTGCGCAGCATTGAGACCTGGCATCCGACGCCTTGGGGGGCAAGTCGGTCATGCAGAACTTCAGAGACAAGCCGACAGCTGTCCGGACAGACCTGCTGCCGGTGCTCGCGGGCATCGCGGTCGCCATCTCGGGGGTGGGCGTCGCGCTGGCGCTCGCCGACGTCCAGTCGCCGCTGCGCGCGCCGTTCATCCTCTTCTTCCTGTTCGCCGGACCGGCCTGCGGCATCGCCGCGGCGCTGTCACGGGCGGCCCCGGCAGCCCGCGCCGCCACTGCAGCGGCCGGGGCGCTCGTCATCGATCTGCTGGTGGCTCAGACCAGGTCGTCCCCGCACACCCTGACGGTCGGCGGAGGGATCATCGCGGTGGCCGCGATCACCGCTCTGCTCTTCCTCCGGGCACTGGGCCGGCGAATGCGGAAGCCGGAACTCATCAACCCGGCGGATCGATTGACGAAAGGGATCAAGAAGATCCGATCGGGACGGTTCCACACCTGACCACCGAAGTGGTACCAAAAAAGTAAAAAAGCGGGGTCATGTCCCAGGTCTTGCCATACAGTCCTAATCATCAATACCGTCGTACATCCACCCGCAACGGTTCATCATGCAAAGCGGCTCTAGGGGAGGGCTCAAGCGTCGCGATGGATCCGGAGCGGGGCGCGGTAGGGGGGTGCCGTGCTCGGTTTTCGCGCTCATTCCGAGCCGTACACCGCGCGGCTTGTTTTGCCAGCTCACCCACCAGATAGGGAGCGTTATGCCGTCATGGCCGGGGTGAGAAGTACCCCCCTTTCAAACCGGAAACTCATCCGGACTGCCCGGGGGCGGGCGGTCCACCGGTGGAGAGGGAAACAGACTCATGAGCTCAGTCCTGCGCCCGGCCGCTCCGGGGCAAGATCCGTTCACTGAACCGTCGCACCACGCACCGTCGCACCATGAGGACAGCGCCGAAACAGCCGTTGATCCGGAAGGACCGGTGCGCGGAGTCGGCCGAATATCCGCCAACTACCGCCCGATCTCCTCGCATCTCGCGATCACCCCGCCCGTGAGCGTCGTGATCCCCGCCATGAATGAGGCGGAGAATCTTCCGTACGTCTTCAAGACCCTTCCCGACTGGATTCATGAAGTCGTTCTGGTCGACGGGAATTCCAGCGACAACACCGTTCAGGTCGCCCGCGAACTGTGGCCGGACGTCAAGGTCGTGAAGCAGGTCGGCAAGGGCAAAGGGGATGCCCTCATCAGCGGATTCGCCGCCTGCACCGGCGACATCATCGTGATGGTCGACGCCGACGGTTCGGCGGACGGCCAGGAGATCGTCTCGTATGTCTCCGCACTGGTCTCCGGCGCCGATTTCGCCAAGGGCTCGCGTTTCGCCAACGGCGGTGGCACCGACGACATGACTCCGATCCGCAAGCTCGGCAACTGGGTGCTGTGCGCGGTCGTCAACGCCAAGTTCGGGGCCCGCTACACCGATCTCTGCTACGGCTACAACGCCTTCTGGAAGCACTGCCTGGACAGCATCACGCTGGACTGCACCGGCTTCGAGATCGAGACCCTGATGAACATCCGGGTCGTCAAGGCCGGGCTGCGGGTCCAGGAGGTGCCAAGCCACGAGTACCTCCGCATCCACGGCGTCAGCAACCTCAGCGCCGTACGGGACGGACTGCGGGTCCTCAGAGTGATACTCAAGGAGAAAGGCGTGGGAAGAGCAGCCCGCCGTCGTGCGTCGGCGACGCTCAGCCTCAGGATTCCGCGGGGAGAGGCGTCTTGAGCGACCGCGCCTTCTCCGTGGTGATCTGCGTCTACACCGAGGACCGCTGGGAGGACATCCTGGCGGCCGTCGACTCGGTACGGGCCCAGTCACTGCCGGCTCTCGAGACGCTGCTCGTGGTCGACCACAACGCGGCGCTGCTCGAACGGCTCGGCAAGGAGTATAAGGAAAGCGCGGCAGACGGTGAGGAGGTGCGGGTGCTCGCCAATGCGGGCCCCCGCGGCCTCTCCGCCGGCCGCAACACGGGGATCGCCGCCGCCCGCGGCGAGTTTGTCGCTTTCCTCGACGACGACGCCGTGGCCGAGCGGGACTGGCTGCGCTACTTCGCCGAGGGATACGACGACCGGCAGGTGATGGCCGTCGGCGGGCGGACGATGGCCGCCTGGGCATCGGGCCGCCGACCGGTCTGGTTCCCCGAGGAGTTCGACTGGGTCGTCGGCTGTACCTACCGGGGGCTGCCGCCCGGCAAGGTGCGCGTCCGTAACGTCCTGGGCGGCAACGCCTCCTTCCGGCGCAGCGCCTTCGACGCCTCGGGCGGCTTCGCCACAGGGATCGGACGGGACGGCGACAAACGGCCGCTGGGCTGCGAGGAGACCGAGCTGTGCATCCGGCTCGCCAAGGCGCTGCCGGACGCGGTGCTCCTGATCGACGACCGAGCGGTGATCCACCACAAGGTGCCTGCCGTCCGGGAGCGGTTCGGCTACTTCCGCACCCGTGCCTACGCCGAGGGCCTCTCCAAGGCGCTCGTGGCCCGGAGTGTGGGCGCGGCCAGGGGACTCGAGTCCGAGCGCCGCTACACCACACGGGTCCTGCCGGCCGGAGTCGTGCGCGGGCTGCGCGACGTGGTGCTGGGGCGGCGGGGCGGTGCGGGCCGGGCGGGCGCGATCGTCACCGGGGTCGCGGCGGCGGCGGGCGGCTATGTGGTGGGGAGCGTGCGGGCCCGCCGGGGCGGCGCCACGTTCTCGTCCGGTCCCCTTGCTGCATCGCGAGGTGAACCCGAGTGAACCAGCCGGTGCCCATTCTGATGTACCACGCGGTCGGACACCGGCCGGCGAAGGCCGCGTACGGTCTCTCCGTCTCGCCCGACGCCTTCGCCGAGCAGATGGAGCTGCTCGGCGAGCGCGGGTTCACGCCGGTCACCACCGCGCAGCTGGGCGCTGCCTGGCGGTCGGGTGGCGGCCCGTTGCCGCGCCGCCCCGTGCTGATCACCTTCGACGACGGTTACGAGGGTGTGCACCGGCACGCCCTCCCCGCCCTCGCCAAACACGGCTTCGCGTCGACGCTGTTCGTCTCGACCGGGTGGCTGCGCGGCGCCTACGACAAGGGCGGTGCGCTCGACACCATGCTCGACTGGGACCAGGTGCGCGAACTGGCCGCCGCCGGCACGGAGATCGGCGGCCACACCCACACTCATCCGCAGCTCGATCAGCTCGACGACGGCCGCCTCTGGTACGAGACGGTCCGCTGCCGGGACATCATCGCCGACGAACTGGGCACCGGGCCGGTCTCCTTCGCCTATCCGTACGGCTATTCCAGCCGCCGGGTACGGCGTACGGTCCGCGCGGCCGGTTTCGCGCAGTCGCTCGCCGTGGGCAACGCTCTCGCCGTGCGCAGGCAGGGGCCGTACGCCCTGGAGCGGGTGACCGTGCGGCGCGGCACGGACATCGAGGAGTTCGAGCGGCTCGTCGTCGGCAGATCCATCGCCCGGAACTTCGCCAAGGACCGTGCGATGACCAAGGGTTATGCGCTGGTGCGCGGGGCCCGCAGGACGGGCGGGCAGCTCCGCCGGGCCGGTGGGCAGCTCCGCCGGGCCGGTGGCTGATGCCGGAACCGGCCGCCGGCCGGCCCCGTGCGCGCCACCGGTCAAAACACCGTGCGCTCAGCGGCCCCGTGCCGGATCATGGGCGCATGTCTGCCAAGCCTCAGGACGCTCTGCCGATCCGGCTCAACGTCGACGACAGCGATTCGCCTTCGGATGTCGTCGACGCGCTGTTCCTCGGCCGCTTCGCGACGGGCGAGCAGCCGTACTCCCACAGCTCCACCATCGACCGCGTCAAGCCCGGCGCCACACTGCTGCCGCCGGCCGCCTCCGTACTGCGCTCCGCGCGCGACGACGACCGCAGCGCCACTCTCGCCGAGGGGGACGGCTGGACGCTGCTGGTATCCCGCTGGAACCGGGGCGCCGACGTCACCGTCACGGCGGTCAGCTCAGAGCTGGCCGAGAAGGTCCTGGGCCAGGCGACGGACGGCGCCCACGACGAGCCGGAACCGCAGCCGGAGAACGTCACCATGGGGTTCTGGTACGTCTCGCCGCGGCGCGGTCCGCACCGCACCACGCGCCAGATCGCCGCGGGCACCTGGGAGGAGGTCCGGCCCAACTACACGGCGCCGGTGGCCGATGCGATGGACCAGCTGATGAAGGTCACGCCGGACGACATCTCCGGCCGGCTGCTCCTGCTCCACGGCCCGCCGGGCACCGGCAAGACCTCGGCGCTGCGGACCCTGGCCCGCTCCTGGCGTGACTGGTGCCAGGTCGACTGCGTACTCGACCCGGAGCGGCTCTTCAACGACGTCGGCTATCTGATGGACATCGCGATCGGCGAGGACGAGGGCACGTCGAAGGGCCGCTGGCGGCTGCTGCTGCTCGAGGACTGCGACGAGCTGATCCGCGGCGAGGCCAAGCACACCGCGGGCCAGGCGCTGTCCCGGCTGCTGAATCTCACGGACGGCCTGCTGGGCCAGGGTCGTAACGTCCTGGTGGGCGTGACGACCAACGAGGACCTGGAACGCCTCCACCCGGCAGTGGTCCGCCCGGGGCGCTGTCTGGCCCGGATCGAGGTGGGCTCGCTGACCCGCAAGGAGTCGGTGAACTGGCTGGGCACGGAGGAGGGCGTGGGCCGCGAGGGCGCGACGCTGGCCGAGCTGTACGCACTGCGCCGCGGCAGCAGCCCGGCCTCGGTCCCGGCCCAGAACGACGGCGCCGACGCGGGCTTGTACCTGTGAGCAGGGGTGGTGCGTCGTGAGCGCGCCGCGCCGCTGTCGTACGGCGTGAGCGTGACGGCGCGAGCACGGTGCCCCCGCCGGCGTACAGCGCGAGCACGGGCGACGCGAGTGCGACGCCCGCTGACGTACGGCGGAGCCGGACGCCGCGGGTACGGTGCCCCGGTCGCCGTACAGCGCGAGCACGGACGACGTGAGTACGGCGCCCGCTGGCGTAGAGCTGAGCCGGACGCCGCGAGTACGAACGCCGCGTGCACGGCACCCGCTGGCATACGGCGAAGCCGGACGGCGCGAGTAACGGTGCCCCCGTCGCCGTACAGCGCGGGCACGGCCGGCGCGAGTGCGACGCCCGCTGACGTACGGCGAAGCCGGACGCCGCGAGCACGGTGCCGCGCCCTCGCATGGCGCGAGCCCCGTCGGCGCGAGCCCACAGCCGCGCCACCGCTCAGCGTGCGCCCGGACGCGTGAGCCCGGGGCCCGCAAGCGGCGTCGGACTCCTCCTACTTCCCGTACGCCGCGCGCAGCGCTTCCTCCACCGCCGACTGCGCGGCGGCGCGGGTCAGGCCCAGGCGATGCGCCTGCTCGGCGTACGCCGCCGCGGCCGCGGCCGTCCGGCGCTCGGCCGCGTCGCCCGCAGCCGCGATGAACGTGCCGTTCCGGCCTCGGGTCTCGATCACTCCGTCGGTCTCCAGCGCGCGGTACGCCTTGGCAACGGTGTTGGGGGCGAGCCCGAGGTCCTCGGCAAGCCCGCGCACAGTCGGCAGTTTGTAGCCCACCGGCAGTGCGCCCGACCGCGCCTGCTCGGAAACCTGGGTACGCAGCTGTTCGTACGGAGCGACATCCGCATCGGCATCAATGGCGATCTTCAGGGTCACCCGCCGATTCTCTCTCACCGCCGGAAAATGAGAGGCGACGCCACCCGGCGGGCACGTACCGTCCCTACCCATGACCTTGATCGTCCGCGATTTCCGCCTCGATGACGCCGCATCGGTGTCCCGCGTCAGGCGTGCCGCGCTCCCTTACATGGTGACGACACCCGAGGCCGTCGCCTTCGGTGTGCAGTCCGCCAACCCCGCCAAGAAGTACCGGCTGTTGATCGCCGAGAAGGACGGGGAGATCATCGGCACGGCCCATGTCGGCATCGCGTACGACTCCGGTGAGCCGGGTCAGTCGTTCGTCACTCCGCACGTCCACCCGGAGCACCGCGGCCAAGGCGCGGGTGCGCTGATTCTGCGCGCCGCCGAGGAGCATCTGACAGCCGAGGGCGCGAGGACCGTCTATGCCTGGGTGATGGACGAGCCGGGGTCCCGAGCCTTCGCGGAGAAGCACGGCTACCGGCCGACCCGTCCGGCCCACTTCCAGCGTCTTGACCTGGCGAACGGCACGCTGCCGCCGATGCCCGAGCTGCCCGCGGGCGTCGAGCTGCGTACCGCCGCGGACTTCGAGGCCGATCCGCGGCCGATGTTCAGGGCCGATGCCGAGGCCACGTCGGACGAGCCCAGCGACATCGGCGCGGACTTCGACGACTACGACGACTGGATCACCCACACCTGGAACAACCCCCTGCTCGACCGCGATCTGAGCACGGTCGTGCTCGTGGACGGCGAGGTCGCTGCCTTCACAGCGGCCCACTCGGACGGCAGCACCCGCTATATGTCCGGCATGACGGGCACGTTGCGCGCCCACCGCGGGCGGGGATTCGCGAAGCTCGCCAAGACCGACTCGCTGCGCCGCGCCCGCGCGGCGGGCTACACGGAGGCGTTCACCAGCAATGACGCGGACAATGGCCCCATGCTGGCGATCAACAAGTGGTTCGGCTACGAGATCTGCGCGACGGAGGTACGTCATGTCCGCACCCTCGGTTGAGGTGCGGCTGGTCAAGGCCGGCCGGACCAAGATCCGCTATCCCGCCGAGCTGGTCGAGGACAACGGCGACCGCATCACGGTCCGCGCGCCGTGGGCGGGTGCGGGTGCGGGGACGCGCGACTTCGGCTTCGTACGGTTCGAGCCGGGCGATGTCTTCACCGAGTACTACTGGCGGACCCGCTGGTACGCGGTGAAGGAGGTCCGCGCCGGGGACGGCACGTTGAAGGGCTGGTACTGCGACATCACCCGCCCTGCCGTCCTCGACGGCGGCGAGCTGGTCGTCGAGGACCTGGACCTCGATCTGTGGGTGTCGGCGGACCTGTCGTCCGTACTGCGCCTGGACGAGGACGAGTTCGAGGAGAGCGGCCTGGCGGCGCGCGACCCGGAGGCGGCGGACCGAGCCGTCCGGGCACTCGACGAGCTCGAACTCCTCGCCCGTGACGGCGAGTTGACCGGACTGCTCGGTCACACCGGCTCGTAGGCCGCACTCGCGGGGCTCACTCAGTGGTCCGATGGCCGGACCGGCAACTTGCGGTAGTGAATCCGGTCGTACGGTCCGTCCACGCGCCGCTCCACCACCTCGTACCCGTACCGCGGATAGCGGCATGGCCGCCTGAGCCACACCACGCGCCCGGAGCGCCGCCGCCCGCTGGCCTGGCTCCGGTCCGATCGCGTTCCGCCTTATGGGGCGTGCTCGTGATCGGCGAGCACTTCGTGAATCACGTGTCGCGCGGTGGCCGCCATCACGGGATTCGAGTCCCGGTAGTACGGAAGCTCGATGAGCGCGATCGACAGCGCCCAGGTCGCGTCATCGACCCGCAGGCCGGCCCGGAAGACGTTCCTCGTGTCGGCGGTCAGCAGGCTCCACGCCACGATCAGGTCGACGGCCGGATCACCCACGCCCAGGCATCCGAAGTCGATGACGGCGCTGAGCTGTCCACGGACGGTCAGCACATTCCCGGGTTGCAGATCTCCGTGGACCCATACGGCAGGGCCAGGCCATTCGGGGGCCTGCAGAGCCAGATCCCACGCGGCGTTCGCCGTGTCGGTGTCGATGACTCCGTGCAGTTCCCGGATCGCGGCGCGCGTCGGAGCGTCTCGCGTCGCCAGGGGTACGCCGCGGTCCGCAGGAGGCCCGTCCACGGGATCGATCCGGTGCAACGCGGCGACGAACTCCGCCAGATCCTTTGCGAGCAGGCCGGGTTCGGCGATGCGGCCGACGGCCGGGGTCTCGCCGTCGAGCCAGCGGTAGACGGACCAGGGCCAGGGGTAGCCCTCGGCGGGCATTCCCTTCTCGAGCGGGACGGGAATCGCAACCGGAAGCGGCAGGGCAAGCCGCGGCAGCCACTCGTACTCCCTCTCCACGTCAGCGACGGCCCACTCGACGCGCGGGAGTCGTACGGCCATGTCCTCGCCGAGCCGGTACATGGCGTTGCACGTCCCGGCGGAGTCGACCAACTCGACGGGGAGGTCAGCCCACTGCGGAAACTGCGCGGCGAGCAGTCGGCGCACAAGAGATTCGTCGATGTCCACCTCGTCGGCATGCATCTTGCCAGCGCACATGAGCACCTTCTGAACGGGAGTGGCAGGTGGCTGATGTTGGGGGGCAGGCCAACCTCCGCGACTCGACCCGATCGCGCATCACCCACCAACACCAAGATTTTTGATTGTAGGACCAGGCAACCTGGACAGCCGACTCGTCCTCCTAAATACCGCATGGGCGCACAGACATTCTGTCGGCATCGGTCGCAGAGGGTCCCTGAACGCTGCCCGTTGATACGAACAGACGCGGGAGCGGGCAGCAAGAATGCAGGAACGTACAGCACCGTCGGCCAACAAGCGGCTGCTCAGCGTGGACTCTGCCCGCGCCATCGCCGTGTTCGCCATGTTCGCCGCGCACATCGGCCCCCCGGTGAGGCCCGAGGGCGCGGGTTATCTCCTGGTCGCGTTCGACGGGCGCGCGCCCGCCATCTTCACCCTGATCGCGGGTCTCTCCCTCACTCTCTCCCGCGGCGGCACAAAGCCCCGCGCGCAGCCGACCGGGGCGCTGCCCGGCACCCTCATTCGGTGTGCCGTACTCGCGGCGCTCGGGTTGGCGCTGACGGAGCTGAGGTCGGGGATAGCGGTGATACTCACGTTTTTCGCGATCTATTTCCTGGCCGCCGAGCCGCTCGCCCGTCTGCGCACCCGTGCACTGATCGCGGTCGCCACAGTCTCCGTGGTCCTCGGTCCCGTCCTGTCGTACGCCCTGGGGCCGTACTTCGGTTACCGCATCATCGGTCGCGGCCGCTACCCCGGCTTCGAAGCCGTCACCAGCTGGTCCGGCTTCGGCGACGCGCTGGATACGCTGCTGCTGTCCGGCGCGTACCCCTGGCTGACCTACTTCCCTTACGTGGTCGTCGGCATGGCACTGGGCCGGGTCGCAAACCTGAGCCGGCCCGGCATCGCCGGCCGCCTCATCGGTTGGGGAGCGCTGACCACGCTCGCCGGGCACGGGCTGTCCGCGCTGGCTCTGGGGCCCGGCGGCGGGCGCGAGGTGCTGCTGCGGGCGATCGCCCACAGCCACGCGTTCGCTGTGAATGGCCCCGATCCGGTGCAGGCCGTGCTCGCCAAACAGGCGGGCGCGATACCCAGCACCTCCTGGGCCTGGCTGTTGGTCGACGATCCCTACAGCCAGACGCCCTTCGAGACCGTCGCCAACATCGGGTTCAGCTGGGTGCTTATCGGCCTCGCCGTGGCCGCCTGCCGCCTTCACGTGCTCGAACTGCTCCTGCGCCCGCTGGCCGTCGTCGGGACGATGGGCCTGTCGGTGTACGCCGCTCACGTCCTCGCGCGGGCCGAGCTGCAACCGCAGCACGGTTGGCCGACCCTGGGCGCGTTCTGCGGCGTCTCGCTGGTGGGGTGTGTCATCTGGGCGTACGCCTTCCGCGCCACTTCGCTCAGGCGCGGGCCGCTGGAATGGGCCCTTCAGGCGATCACGCCGAACCGGAAGGCACCGACTCCCGAGAGCAGAGCGACCCCGGAGACACCCACTCCCGAGAACAAAGCGACCCTGGAGGCATCCAGCCCGCGCGGATGACGCGGCACGGGCCGCCCTGGCCGTCGTCAACTGCTCCACCGGGCCTCCAGGTTCCGGGCGAAGGGGCGCGAGCCCGACCCCAGCCGCCTGCGCGACTCCCGGTACATCACCCCCGACCCGCTCGGCCTCGCCCCCGCTGTCAACCACTACGCCTACGTACCCAACCCCTTTACCCTGGCCGACCCGCTGGGCCTCGCGCACGCCGCCCAGCAAGCGCGACGCCGCCGAGGACACCAGTGACCGCACTCACCCAGCTCTGCCCACCACCCCCACGCCCATCCCGCCCCGTCAACTGGAATAGCGTCGAAGCCGGCCTCGGCATGCGGCTCCCCGAGGACTACAAGCAGCTCGCAGCCACCTATGGTCCCGGAGTCTTCTGCAACTACATCCACATCTACCACCCCCACGGCATCACCGAATGGGTCGACCTCACCGGCCCCATGCCCGCCCGGATCCGCACACAGCTGCAAGTCGACTACGACCACGGCACGCACCCCGTCCCCTATGACCCGCAGCACCTCTTCGCCATCGGCGGCACCGACAACGGCGAATACCTCTTCTGGATCACCGAGCCGCAGGACGCCCCCGACACCTGGCGCATCGCCGTAAACGAAGCCCGCGGACCCCGCTGGTTCACCTTCGACGGCACCCTCACCCAATTCCTCACATCCGTCCTCAGCGGAGAGACAACCGTCCCCCCGTTCCCCAAGGACCTCCTCGAGCAGGCGACTTGCTTCACCCCCTCAGACCCCACCCTCTGGACACCCGCGCAGCCCCCACCCAGGCCACCCGTCGCCGGCAACACCATCAGAGAATGGGCACGCGCCAACGGCTACCAAGTACCCGACGGCGGACGTATCCCGGCCGCAATCCGCGAAGCATGGGAACGGGCCAACCCCGCCTGAGACCGCCAGCAGCCGCACCCCGACATCCCGGCGCGGCAGCGGCGGGAACAGACGCTCCGGGATGAGCACTGATCAGCCGTTCTGGCCGCCCCGTTGAAGCCGCTGCGACCCATGCGGTCTGATGGCCGGCGTCCAGGAAACGGGCGACCATGCGGGCTGCCGGCTCCGGTTTGGTGGCGAAGGGGGTCTCCCCGCCGAGCCCTGCGGCGCGGCAGCTGTCGGGGTCGGCGGTCCACGAGCGCGGAACGTACAGTTCACGGTCCACTGCGGCGTGCCCGCGCCGACCGGCGTAGACGAGGTAGACAGCAACTCGGGCGTTCTCAATCCTGCCCGCAGTGCCGGTGTACGGCCGAATTTGCTTGCGGTAGACCTTCTCGGTGGTGCGAGGCGCGCCCTTGCGAGTCAAATGGAACAGCGGAGAAACCGATCCCGCTGGCCCAGATCCCCCTTCTCCCTGCAACCGGGCGTGCTTCGGCGGGACCAAACAACGACCACGGGTGGCACGACCCCTGTGGGGTTGAAGACAGTCTCCACCGGGATCGGCCTGCCGGTCCGACAGCTGTTCCCGTGGGTGAGGGCCGGGTGTGACAGCCGCGGACAGCCGAGGGGCCGGCCGGCGCAGTGTGGCCCGGGTGGACCAACAACGACCGTCAACCGCCGGTCCCTCGCAGGTCAACGGGCCTCGTTCATACGGGGTCGCAGGTGGCGACACGGCACATCAGTTCTTCGACATGTGGGTACTTACTTCGCTGCTTCCCGCTCGGGGAGCCACACAGGGAGCCACCGAAGCCAACACGAAACGGTTCGCCCTGGACGACTACGGACGATGGACCGCCTCCACCGGGGAGCCAGCCCTGCCACCGCTCCCGTTTCCTGTGCCCCCTCTTAGCGCCTCCTTAAAGCCACCATAAGGATCGCCATCACCCCCTCCCAGCAGGCGATTTCGACGTTCCGAGCGGCTAGCTTGCTGATCGCCGGGGCCGGTTCGAACAGTCGGCGCAGTAGGTCCTACGGGGGGCCGCACCGCCCGTTCGAGCCTGCCTCGGGTCCCCCCATATGCCGCTTGAAGGAGAACGTCACCATGACCGCTCGCCGTAAGGCCGCCTCGGTCGCCGCCCTCGGGTTCGCACCGTTCGCGTTGGCCGGGCTGGCTGCCGCTCCGGCCGTTGCGCACGGGTCGATGACGGACCCGGTCAGCCGGGTGTCCGCCTGTTTTGCCGAGGGGCCGGAGAGCCCGGACTCGGCAGCCTGCAAGGCGGCGGTCGCGGCCAGTGGGACGCAGGCCTTCTACGACTGGAACGAAGTCAACATCGCCAACGCCGCCGGCAACCACAAGCAGTTGATCCCGGACGGCAAGCTGTGCAGCGCGGGTCGCGACAAGTACAAGGGCCTCGATCTGCCCCGCGGCGACTGGCCGTCGTCCAAGCTCGCCTCCGGCAATCACACCTTCCACTACAAGGCGACCGCCCCGCACAAGGGTTCCTTCGAGCTGTATCTCACCAAGGATGGTTACGACCCGTCGAAGGCCCTCAAATGGTCGGACCTGGAGGCGAAGCCGTTCGCGCAGGTCACCAACCCCAAGCTGGTGAACGGTGAGTACGTCTTCGACGGCATCGTCCCGAACAAGTCCGGCCGTCACCTGATCTACTCCATCTGGCAGCGCTCGGACTCCCCCGAGGCCTTCTACACCTGCTCCGACGTCGTGTTTGGCAAGGACAACGGCAGCGCGGGCGGCGGTGCGGCCCCGGTCGCCTCCGCCCCCTCCGACAAGGAGATCGCGGACGGCACGGACAAGTCCACGGTCGACCACAACGGCCATGGCGGCGACGAGCATTCGGAGCACTCGGCGGCTCCGGCCACCCCGGCCGAACAGCCGGCCGAGCAGTCGGCCGGCAACGCTCCCGAGGCCAACGGCGCCGCCAGGCCCGCTGTCGCGCCGGACGCCCGCAGCGAGAATCTCGCCGAGACCGGCGGCGACAGCAACACCCCGTACATCGCCGTCGTCGGCGCCGCCGCCCTCGCCGTCGGTGCCGCCGCGATGTTCGGCACCGTCCGCCGTAAGGCCACGGCCACCGGCGGGCGTCACGGCCGCTGATCGTCAGCACTGGAGAAACGGCTGCGGTCCGCTCCCCCCGAGGGGAAACGGACCGCAGTCGCTCGTTTCTCAGGAATCTCCCGGGAATCTCAGGAGAAGACCGACGCGCAGTTCGTCCGCGTCGCGTGCGCCGGGTCAAGCGCGTTAGCGACCTCGTGGTATGCGATCCGGTCGAACAGCCCGATCGCCAGATGCTCCGACACGTCGACCGCGCACAGGTCCTGGAGAAGGACGTTGCGCACATCCGGTCCGACCAGGAACTGCGAGCGGTACGGGGTGGCGACCTCGTCGTAGCGCGTGGCGATGACGGTGTAGTGCACGCCGGGCACGGTGTCGCCGCCCGCGTTGAGTTTCGTCAGGAAGGCGGAGCCGACCGTCTGGTCGGCCAGCCCCGGGGTGGCGGCCCTGAGCAGATCCTCGGCGCCCGGGAAGTACGGCAGCAGGTTGGCAAGGCCGCTCAGCGTGGTGCCGTGATTGTCGGGCCCGAGGCCGACCAGCGCGTTCACCTTGTCGGCCCCGCCCAGGAACTTGAGGTAGTAGCGCGGCATCAGGCCGCCCTGGGAGTGGCCGACGAGGTCCGCTTTGGACGCGCCGGTCGCGGCGAGCACCTTGTCGACGTACGTGTCGAGCTGCTCGGCCGACTTGTCGATCGGGCCGAGGCCGTTGAAGAAGGGCACGCCGGGGAGCTGTCCGTAGTCGAGGCTGAAGACGCAGTAGCCGCGGTTCACCAGGTACGGAGCGAGGGCGAGCCAGTTGTCCACGGCGTTCCCGAGGGTTCCGTGGACGAGGACGACGGGGCGGGGATGGGCGGTGGAGGGCCGGCAAGAGTAGTTGTTCCATCCGCTGTGGGGTGCGGATTCCGCGTTGGCAGAGGCGACATTGGCCGAATCGGCGTTCGCGGCGGCGGCGGGGGTGAGGGCGACAGCCGCGGCCAGGAACAGGGCGGCCAGCGGTCTGAGGGCACGTTTCCAGGGCAGCATCGAGCAGTCTCCTTGCGGCTCAAGGGAGTAGCGATGGCTGGTTTTTTGGCGCTGTCGTCAACTTACGCACGAGTAACGAAGGAATGGAAGTTACGCGCCGGTAAAAACTGAATGCGTGTCAATAGCGGGCGCTACGCGGCAAGCGAGCCCGGCACGACCGCCTGCGGCCCGAACCTGGCCCGCGCCCGGTCCGCCACCGCCTCGATCCGCCGCGCCCGTTCGTCCGCGGGGTCGAACGTCAGCTGCCGCGCGGCCCGTTCGACAGGCGTCAGATCCTCCGCACGCAGCGACAGGCTCCGCACCCTGGCCCGCTGCAGGCCGAGCGACTCATGGATCCGGTACGCGACACCGGTGAGCGCCATGGAGTGGGCGGTGGGCTCGCGCAGGGCGCGCGCACGCGTGGTTGTCGACCGGTCGGCGTACCGCACGGTGAGGCTCAGCGAGCGGCACACCTGGCCCTCGCCGCGCATCCCCCGCCCCAGCTCCTCGGCGATCGAGAGCAGCGCCCTGCGGTGCTGCACCGGATCCAACTCATCGCGCGCAAAGGACCGTTCGGCGGCGATCGAGCGCGCGGCGGCGTTCGGGACGACCTTCGTACGGTCGATGCCGTGCGCCCGCTCCCACAGCTCGCGCCCGGCGCGCGCACCGACGATCCGCTGGAGTACGGCAAGCGGCGCGCCGGCGACTCTGCCGATGGAGTCGAGGCCGTACGCGCACAGGGTGCGGGCCGTCGCCGCCCCGACCCCGTCCAGCGCGGCGACCGGTTTGTCGGCCAGGAACCCCACCGCCTCGTCGTCCGCCACCACCAGGGTCGTCCCCGGCGTGGTCTCCCGTGCCGCCATCCTGGACAGCATCGGGTTCGGTCCCGCCCCGATCACGCAGTCCATCCCGCAGTGTGCGAGCGCACGCACCCGCAGCAGCGAGGCGAGCTGGGCCGCGTCCCGTCCGAAGTACCGTTCGGCGCCCCGTACATCGATGAGCGCGGCGTCCGGCGGGAGCGCCTGTACGACGGGGCTGATGTCCTCGGCCAGACCGAGCAGCGCGGGCAGCGCCGCCTCGACCCCGCCGCCCGCCTTGCGCCCCGCGTCGTGCCCCGCCTCACACAGCGGCGGCCGCCGGAAGCGTACATAGAGGATCATCCCGCGCTCCCAGGGCTCTGGTGCCACAACTTCCGCCCGGTGGCGGCCTGTTGCTCACCCGGCGGCTGAAGGTCGGCCCAGGGATTCAGCTCATAGCCCGTCGGCAGCTGAATCCGGCGGCCGTTGTCGCCCGACCCCTCCCCTTCCACCGGTACGGGTGCGGCCAGCCGCGCCGCGACCGCGTCGAGCCCACCCGTACGCCGCAGCTCCACCAGCTCCGCCAGGTTCCAGGCCGCCGCGCCGACCACGCTGAGGCTGCGCGGTCCGCGCCGCTGCACCACCCCGCGCACCAGCAGCAGCCAGGAGTGGAAGACGGTGTGCGCGCACGTGGCGTGGCTGTCGTCGAAGAAGGCCAGGTCGACCAGGCCCGTACCGTCGTCGAGCGTGGTGAAGATGACCCGCTTGCCGGACCGGATCGGCGGTGTCTGGGTGGCCGCCTTCGCGCCCGCGACCAGCACCGTCTGCCCGTGCTGTGCCGAGCGCAGCCGCTGTGCGGAAAGCACTCCCAGCTCCTCCAGGAAGGTGTGGTGATCGCCCATCAGATGGCGGGAGGCATCCATGCCGAGGACGCCGAGCTCGGCGCTGAGGCGTTCCGCGTCACCGAGGTCCGGGAGACCGACCGGGGCCGTCTTCTGCCCGTCGCCCAGCGGGAGTTGACTTCCGTACGCTCCTGAACCCGCCCCGGAACCCCGGTGGCCCCGATGGCTCCGGTGGAGTTCGGCAAGATGCAGCAGCAGATCGCGCCGGTTCGCACCGAAGGCATCCAACGCGCCGACCTGGGCCAGCCGTTCGGCGACCGGCCGCCCGGGACGGGCCCGCTGCCAGAAGTCCAGCAGCGAGGAGTAGGGCTGCCCGGCCTCGATCCGCGCCGTCTCCGCCTCGCTGATGCCATGGACGTCCGAGAGCGCGAGCCGCAGCCCCCACACCCCTTGCCCAGCCCCCTCATCAGACACCAGTTCGATTCGATGACCGACCGCAGACCGGTTCACATCCAGCGGCAGCACCGGCACTCCGCGCCGCCGCGCGTCCGCCAGCAGCAGCCGCTTCGGATACATCCCGGGGTCGTGCGTGAGCAGCCCGGCGTAGAAGGCCGCCGGATGGTGCGCCTTGAGCCACGCCGACTGGTACGTCGGCACGGCGAAGGCCACCGCGTGCGCCTTGCAGAAGCCGTACGAGCCGAAAGCCTCGATGATCTCCCAGGCCCGGGCGATCACTTCTGGCCCGTACCCCCTCACCTCCGCGTGCTGCGCGAACCAGACCTTGATCTTCCCCTGCGACTCGGAATGGGAGAGCCCGCGCCGCACCCGGTCGGCCTCGTCCAGACCGCAGCCGGTCATGATGTGCACCATCTCGATGATCTGCTCATGGAAGACGACCACTCCGTACGTCTCCTTCAGCGGCCCTTCCAGATCCGGATGCGGATAGCGGACGGGCGCCCGGCCGTGCCGGGCCTCGATGAACGGCCGCACCATATCGGCCGCGACCGGCCCCGGCCTGAAGAGCGAGATGTCGACGACCAGGTCGTCGAAGGTCGAGGGCTGCAGCCGGCCGACCAGATCGCGCTGGCCCGGCGATTCGATCTGGAAGCAGCCCAACGTCTCGGTGGACTTGATGAGTTGGTACGTCGCCGGGTCGCCCGGCGGTACCTGCTCCGGGTCGTCGAGGTCGAGCTCCTCCCCCGTCGCCCGCCGCAGCTCGGCGACCGCGTGCGCCATCGCCGACTGCATCCGCACCCCCAGGACGTCGAGCTTGAGCAACCCGAGGTCCTCCACGTCCTCCTTGTCGAACTGCGACATGGGGAAGCCTTCGCCGCTGGTGGGCACCACCGGCGTACGAGCGAGGAGCGTGGCGTCCGAGAGCAGCACCCCGCACGGGTGCATGGCGATCCCGCGCGGCAGCGCGTCCAGCGCCTCGACCAGCTCCCACAGCCGGCCGTGCCGTGCCCCTTCCTGCCGGTACTCCCTTGCCACCTCGCGCAGTTCGGGCAGTTCCTCCATGGCGGCGCGGGCGTCGCGGGCGCGGATGTGCGGGAAGGACTTGGCGATCCTGTCGATCTCGGCCGGGTCCATGGAGAGCGCGGCGCCCACGTCCCGTACCGCATGGCGCACCCGGTAGGTCTCGGGCATGGCGACGGTCGCGACCCGCTCCTCGCCGAAGCGGCCGATGATCGCGCGGTAGACCTCGAGCCGACGGGCGGACTCGACGTCGATGTCGATATCGGGCAGCACGGCGCGCCGCTTGGAGAGGAAGCGCTCCATCAGCAGCCCGTGCTCCACGGGGTCGGCGTGCGCGATGCCGAGGAGGTGGTTGACGAGCGAGCCGGCCCCGGAGCCGCGCGCGGCGACCCGGATGCCCATCTCCCGTACATCGTCGACGACTTGAGCGACCGTCAGGAAGTACGAGGCATAGCCCCAGTGCGCGATGATGTCCAGCTCGTGGTGCATCCGCTCCCAGTACTCTCGGCGGCCGTCATAGCCGCGCAGCACCATTCCGGCGGCGGCGCGGGAGGCCAGCACCCGCTGCGGGGTGCGCAGACCCGCGCCGACCAGATGCGGCTCCGGGAAGTGGACGGCGCCGATCCCCAGATCGTCCTCGGGGTCGACCAGACACTCGGCCGCCGTCTCCTCCGTCATGGCGAGCAGCCGGTGGGCGGTGTCGCGCCGGAAGCCGGCGGCTTCGGCGACCCGCTCGGCGGTACGGGCCATCCCGGCCGGGTCCTTGAGCCAGCGCTCCCCGCTGTCGAGGCCCTTGCGCGGGTCGATCGGGACGAGGCGGCGGGCCGCGTCGAGGACGTCGGCGACCGGGCCCTGCCCCTGGTCGGCGTACCGGACGGCATTGGTCAGCACGGCCCGTACGCCCTGTTCGGCGGCGAAGCCGAGGGTGCGGGCGGCATGTCGCAGCGAGCCGGGGCCGGTGCCCTTGAGGCCGTGGTGCACGACCTCGAGGCGCAGCCGGTCGCCGTAGCGCTCCTGCCAGGGCACGAGCAGCTTCGCCGCGCGGTCGGGACGTCCTGCGGCCAGTGCCCGGCCGATCTCGGATGCCGGGCCGAGCAGCACGGTCAGCCCGTCGCCGTGGTTCTCGCTCCAGGGCAGCAGCGGGCTGCCGTCGTCCGCCGCGTGGGCGACGGTCACCATGCGGCACAGCTCGGCCCAGCCCTGGCGGGACCGGGCAAGAAAGACGGTACGGGGCGCGGACTCGTCCACGAACGCCCCGCCGCGCACCGGGGTGCGCCGCCGCTCGGTGGGCCCCTCCTTACGCGCCCGCTCGCCCACCGCGAGGTCCACACCGAACAGCGGCCGCACTCCGGCCTTGTCGCAGGCCTTGGCGAAGCGGACCGCGCCCGCGAAGGTGTCGCGGTCGGTCAGAGCGAGGGCGTCCATGCCCCGCTCGGCGGCGCGCTCGGCAAGCCGCTCCGGGTGCGAGGCTCCATAGCGCAGGGAGAACCCGGAAACGGTGTGCAGATGCGTGAACCCGGGCACCCGCACCTCCTGGATCAGACCGTCTCACCTCCCCCGTCTCCACCATAGACCAAGTTTCGAACATTCGTGCGACACCGGGCCATCGGCCATTCGGCCCCGTCCCACCTGCATGGACACCGTGCGCCACGGAGCGTGGGGCCATGGCTCAGACACAGGACGGCCCTCGTACGGGCTTCCTCAGTGAGGTCAAAGACGCGGTGAGTACGCGGGCGGCGGTCCTGGTCATCGGGGTGCTGGCGCTCCAGCTCGCCTTCATTACGTCGTACATCGGCGCCTTCCACCAGCCGAAGCCGCACGAGATCCCACTGGCCGTCGTCGCGCCCGCGGCGCGGACCACCGACCAGGCCGTGCAGCGGCTCTCCGCACTGCCCGGCGATCCGCTCGACCCGCGCGCCGCCCGGGACCGGGCGACGGCGCTGGAGCAGATCAGGAACCGCGATGTCGACGGGGCGCTCATCATCGACCCGCGGGGCACCACCGACAGGCTGCTGGTCGCCGGCGGCGCGGGCACCTCGCTCTCGCAGGCCCTCACCCAGATCATCGATCAGGCCGAGAAGGCGCAGCGGCGGACCGTGACCGTCGTGGACGTGGTCCCGGACGCCAAGGGTGACGCCCGCGGGCTGTCCTCGTTCTATCTGGTGATCGGATGGTGCGTGGGCGGCTACCTCTGCGCGGCGGCCCTCGCGATCAGCGCGGGCGCGCGGCCCGCGAATACGGCACGCGCCCTGATCAGACTGGGCGCGCTGCTGCTGTACGCGATCACCGCGGGTCTGCTCGGCACGGTGATCGCGGGCCCGATCCTCGGCGCGCTGCCCGGCAGCATCATGGCGCTGTGGGGCCTCGGAGCCCTGGTGGTCTTCGCGGTCGGGGCGATCACCCTCGCGTTCCAGGGGCTGGCGGGCATCGTCGGTATCGGTCTGGCGATCCTGCTCGTGGTCGTCCTCGGCAATCCGAGCGCGGGCGGCGCGTATCCGTATCCGCTGCTGCCGCCGTTCTGGCGGGCCATCGGACCCGCGCTGCCGCCGGGCGCCGGCACCTTCACGGCACGCTCGATCGCGTACTTCAAGGGCAACGGCGCGGGTGGCCCGATGCTGGTGCTCGCCGCGTGGGCGGTGGGCGGAGCGCTGGTCACGATGGCGTGCGCGCTGTTCCGGAGTGACCGGGCGCCGAGGACGATCGGGGCGGACGTGACAGTCGGGGGCGGGACCGCGGCCGGACCCCTCGCGTGAGGGCCGGGCGGCGAACTGGGGGCTTCACCCCCGGCCCTCCAGTCCTCAAACGCCGGACGGGCTGAAAATTCAGCCTGCCGGCGTTTGAGGCGCGGGGCCCGGGCGGAGCCCCGGTTCTTGCCGGGCGCGCGTCAGCCGATCTCGGCGCCGAAGGCCGCGAGCGCCTCCGGTACCGGCTGGAAGAAGGTCTCGCCACCCGAGGAGCAGTCACCGCTGCCGCCGGAGGTCAGACCGATCGCGGTGTCGCCCGCGAAGAGCGAGCCGCCGCTGTCGCCGGGCTCGGCGCAGACCGTGGTCTGGATGAGGCCCTCGACGATGTCACCGTTGCCGTAGTTGACTGTGGCGTCGAGTCCGGTGACCTCACCGTCGTGCACCTGGGTGGTCGAACCGCTGCGCTGCACCTTCATACCGACGGTCGCCTCACCCGCCTTGGTGATCGGCTGCGAGCTGCCGTTGTAGAGGTTGACCTCGCTCGGGTGCTCGGTGCTGTCGCTGTACTTGACGATCGAGAAGTCGTTGCCGGGGAACTGCGAGTCGACCATGGTGCCGATCGGCGCGCCGCCCGCGGAATCGGACCACTCGCTGCCGGCCTTCCCGCAGTGACCGGCGGTGATGAAGTGCGGCTCGCCGTCCTTGACCACGTTGAAGCCGAGCGAACAGCGTCCGCCGCCCGAATGGATGGCGTCGCCGCCCGCTATGAGCGGCTTGAACTCCCCGGCGGACTTCTTCAGTTCCGCCTTGCCGCCCAGAGCCTTGACCACCTGGCTGAGCTTGGTCCACTGAGCGCCCTTGACCGTACGGTCGGCGGTGACGACCACCGTGTTGGTGACCGGGTTCACGGACCAGGAGGTGCCGGGAACGGTCGCCTTGGTGGTGAGTGTCTGCCGGGCGGTCTTCAGCTCGGCGAGGGTGTTCTCCACGATTCTGGCCTTGCCGCCCGCCTTGCGGACGATCTGGGCCGCCGCCTCGTCGACGACGTTCACGACGAGGGACTTCGCCTCGGCGTCGTAGTACGTGCCGGCCGAGTCGGCGCCCAGGTCCTTGCTGAGGGTGGAAGCAAGGTTTCCGGCCGCCACCGCCGACAGCGGCTTGGCGGCGAACTGCTCAGTGTTGTCACTGGCGTTCGCACTCTGGAAGGTGACGCCCGCGGCTACCAGAGCGACAACAGCGCCGCCTGCCATCGCCACTTTCCTTTTGGGCATGCGTCGGTGCTTCAACATCAACCTCCTGTGGGGGCCGCGCCCGGACAAGTGGGGTGCCCGGACACGGAGGATGGAGCGCCCACTATTCCGATACCGCTCGGTAGCACACAAGGTCGACTTCAGGACGGGCACACGACAACGCGCGGGCGTTCACAGCGCCTTCACAGAAGGCGTCCACACTGGTCGGTTTCGTTTGCGAACACCGCGTGCAACGACGCCATGGGCAGCGCGTAAGGACTAGTCCTGTCTTGTTTCCGACTCTGCGGAACCGGTTTCCGAGGGCGGTTGCGCCCCTGCGGGAGGCGGCGCCGCCGGCGGCGGAGCGGCTCGTTCCAGGAAGCGCAGCAGCTCCACCGGGAACGGCAGCACCAGGGTGGAGTTCTTCTCGGCCGCGACGGCGACGACAGTCTGCAGCAGCCTCAACTGAAGGGCAGCGGGCTGCTCCGACATCTCCTTGGCGGCCTCGGCGAGCTTCTTGGAGGCCTGGAGTTCGGCGTCGGCGTTGATGACCCGGGCCCGGCGCTCACGGTCCGCCTCGGCCTGGCGCGCCATCGACCGCTTCATCGTCTCCGGCAGCGACACATCCTTGATCTCGACCCGGTCGATCTGCACACCCCAGCCCATCGCCGGACTGTCGATCATCAACTCCAGCCCCTGGTTGAGCTTTTCGCGGTTGGAGAGCAGATCGTCCAGATCACTCTTGCCGATGATCGACCGCAGAGACGTCTGCGCCATCTGCGAGACCGCGAAGCGGTAGTCCTCGACCTGGACGATGGCCTCGGCGGCGTCCACGACCTTGAAATAGATCACGGCGTCCACGCGCACCGTCACGTTGTCCCGCGTGATGCCGTCCTGCGCGGGCACCGGCATCGTCACGATCTGCATATTGACCTTACGCAGCCGGTCGACAAACGGGACAACGAGCGTGAAACCGGGCCCGCGCACTGAAGACTTGAGCCTTCCGAGCCGGAAGACCACGCCCCGCTCGTACTGCTTGACGACCCGGGCCGCCGCCATCACGTAGACGACTCCGACGGACACTGCCGTCGCGCCGGCCGTCACCAGTGCCTCTACCATCACGGCCCCCTGGGGTGCGATGTGGACGCGCGTGCACGTACCTCTTCGACGGTAGACCCCAAATGACGTCAAAGGGAGTCCCCGTATGACCCGCTGATGGGTAATCATCGAATCGGTGGGGAATGCCAGGCTCACCATGCCTGCACAGAGCACTTACGACGAAGGGGGCGCGGGAGTGCGACGTCGGATGCGCGTGACGGACGGGCGGCATCTGATGGTGGAACGGCTGGGGGATCCGCGCGGCAGACCGGTCTTCCTGCTGCACGGCACCCCCGGCAGCCGACTGGGCCCGGCACCACGCGGCATGGTGCTGTACCAGCGCGGTACGCAGCTGATCGCGTACGACCGCCCCGGCTACGGCGGTTCCGACCGGCTGGCGGGCCGCAGCGTCGCCGATGTCGCCCAGGACGTACGGGCGATCGCCGACGAGCTCGGCCTGGAGCGGTTCGCCGTGGTGGGCCGCTCGGGCGGCGCACCACACGCGCTGGCCTGCGCGGCCCTGATGCCGGAGCGGGTCACCCGCACCGCCGCTCTGGTGACGCTCGCACCCAGGGACGCCGACGGACTCGACTGGTTCGAGGGCATGGCCGCGTCCAATGTCCTGGAATACACCAGCGCGTCGGACGACCCGGCAGGGATGACCGAGCGGTTCATCCTGCGCTCCGCCGAGATCAGGCAGGACCCGATCCGGCTGCTCGACGATCTGCGCAGGGAGCTGACCGACTCCGACCGGATGGTGGTGTCGGACGCAGGCGTCAGGTCCATGCTGCTCCGCAACTACCAGGAGGCGCTGCGCACTTCCGCGTACGGCTGGGTCGACGACGCGCTCGCCTTCTGCAGCCCCTGGGGCTTCGACCCGGCCGACATCAAGGGCCCGGTGATGCTCTGGCACGGAGAGAAGGACGTCTTCTCACCCGTGGGCCACTCCCGCTGGCTCGCGGAGCGCATCCCGGGTGCGACGGCCGTCCTCGAACCCACCGCCGCGCACTTCGACGCCCTGCACGCACTGCCCCG
The DNA here is from genome assembly GCF_040651435.1 of Streptomyces sp. NPDC048479. NCBI lineage: Bacteria > Bacillati > Actinomycetota > Actinomycetes > Kitasatosporales > Streptomycetaceae > Streptomyces > Streptomyces sp. NPDC048479. The sequence goes on along the minus strand of NZ_JBEZKA010000023.1, from coordinate 79,883 downwards.
GATCCTCACCTGGCTGCTGGACCACTGAATTCCAGCCACCGTCGGGTCCCCCCGGACCAGGTCCGGGGGGAGTTCGAGGAGCGGGGCACTGGACGGAGCCCCGGGTTCAGACCGCCAGCGGCTCCAGATCGCGGTGCACCCTGCGCTCGTCGCGTGCGATCCGGGTCAGCGCATGCTCCTCGCCGAGCAGCCGCTGCAGCTCCTCCACGGTCTCCGCCCGCAGATGCGCCGCCTCGGCCTTGCGGCCCAGCAGGCCGAGCGTGACGGACATGTTGGAGGCGATACCGAGCACCTCGGGATGGTGCGCGCCCAGTACCTCGCGCAGCCTGGTCACGGTCCGCTGCTCGATCTCCAGCGCCTCCTCCAGACCGCCCAGGTCGGCAAGGGCGTTGGCGAGGTTGATGGTGCTGTACAGCGCATGCGGATGGGATTCCCCGAGGACCTCCCGCATCGTCCTCGACACCTTCAGCAGCAGCTGTTCCGCGGCCTCCGGAGCGCCGCAGCCCCAGTGGAAGATGCCGAGGTTGTTGAGGGCGGCGAGAGTGTACGGATGCCGCTCCCCCGGCACCTTCGTGTACTGGTCGACGACCTCCTGCGCCAGATCCCGTGCCGCCACCGGCTCCCCGGCCGCGAACAGGTCGGCCGCCAGATTCAGATCGCAGGCGAGCGAGTCCGGGTTGGCCGAGGTGTACTTGGCGCGGTAGCGGTTGCGGGTGGCCGTGGTCAGCCGCCGCGCGTCCTCGAGACGGCCGGCCCTGCGCAGCGACACGGCGAGGCTCTTGGCCGCCGCCAGTGTGCCCGGGAAGGTCCGGCCGAGCTGCTCCTTGTAGATGTCGTACGTACGCACGAGCACCGAGACCGAGTCCTCGTACCGTCCGACCTCCCGCAGATCCCTGGCGAGGCTGACGGCGGAGGAGAGGGTGTACGGATGCTCCGGGCCGAGCACCTCGGTACGCCGGTCGAAGACCTCCTGGTCGATCTCGCGCGCCCTGGCGTACTGGCCGACCATGCGCAGATTCAGCGCCAGGTTGTTGGCGGCCGCGAGCGTACGCGGATGGGACTCGTGGAAGATCTGACTGAATCCCTCGTGCGCCTCGGTCGCCAGCTCCATCGCCCTGCCGTACTGACCGAGGGTGCCCAGGTCCATCGCCAGCCCGCTGGTGGTCATGTACGTATGCGGATGGGACTGGCCCAGCACCTCCTGCTGGCGCTCCAGGGTCACCTCGTCCAGCTCCTTGGCCTCCACATAACGGCCCTGCGAGCGAAGGATGTTGGAGAGATGGAAGCGCAGGTAGAGATACTGCAGATCGTCGTTGCCCAGCATCTCCTTCCAGGTGTCGCGCAGTTCGCCTGCAAGCGTGTAGGCGGCGTTCCAGTCGCCGCGCTTCCACAGATAGCGCACACGGTCGATCATCAGCCGACGGGTCTCAGGCTCCTTGCAGAATCGCGCCTCCGAGGTGCCGAGGTGCGGCCAGATGGTGGCGAACCTCGGCCAGGTCTCGGGGTTGTCGATCGGCTCGTCGTCGTCGGGCCGCGCACCCGCGAGGATCCGGTGGACCGCGTGCCGCGCGTCCTGCTGCTCCTGTTCGGTCAGCTGAGCCCTGATGACCGCCTGCACCAGCCGGTGCACCTGGATGCTGTTGGAGACCTGGTCGACCTTGGCCAGGGCGAACCGGCCGATCTCCCGGATGACCCGGCCGAGCACCAGCTTCTCCTGGAGCGAGGCGTCGTACGGCTTGAGCGCGTCGATCATCTCCTTGCTGTAAAGGAGGTTCGCGGAGATCGGCTCGGGTGCGAAGAACGCACAGAGCTGGAGGAGACGCACCGCGGCGGGCGAGCGCTCCTTGAGCCGCTCGATGGAGACGTTCCAGGTCGCGGCGACCGGCTCGGGATATCCGACGGGCTGGTTGAGCGCGAGGACGCTCGCGGCCTGTTCCTTCAGCTGCTCGAGATACGAGGCGACGGGTGTGGCAGTCTCCGCGATCCACGCCGCGGCCTGTTCGACGGCGAGCGGCAGGTCGCCGACGGCGGTGGCGACCTGGTCGGCGTCCTCGATGGTCAGTCCGCGAGCACGCCGCCTGAGGTGCTCGATGGACTCCTCACGCAGGAACACATCGACGGGCAGCGCGTCCCCGTACTGCGACCAGGCCTGATTCCTCGAGGTGACCAGGATGTGCCCGGGCCCCTGCGGTGGGAAGAACCGCTTGAGCTGCTCGGGGTCGTCGGCGTTGTCGAAGACCAGCAGCCAGCGCGAGGACGGCACTCCGTTCCGCAGCAGTTCGATGGCTTCCTCGGAGGCGGCCGCCATGTCCTCGCCGCCCTGGGCGCCGAGCCGGACGGCGAGTTCGGCGAGTCCGGCGACCACGTCGTCGGGCTGCTCGGAGGAGATCCACCACACCAGGTCGTAGTCGGCCATGAAGCGGTGGACGTACTCCAGCGCCACCTGGGTCTTGCCGACGCCGCCGAGCCCGTAGAGGGTCTGCGGCTGGGGCAGCACCGCCGCCACGGCCATGCCGCCGCCGAGCTGGTCACGCATCCGCTCCAGCACCACCGAGCGTCCGGTGAAGCCGGGGTTGCGGGGCGGCGCGTTCCAGATCTTCGGCACGGTGCCGGGGAAGCGCGGTCCGGGCGACGCGCTGTCGGGGAGCTGCACCGGCCGGTCCAGTGCGCGCAGCAGCGCGGTGGTGGCGGCCACCTCGTCGAGGCGGAAGAGGTCCACCGGGTTGCGGTCGATGTACGGGGTGGTGAGCCGGACGTCGCCGACTCTGATCGGCAGCAGATGCCGTCGGCCGCCGCTCGGGTCCTCGGCCGCGGCCCGCTGCCAGACCTCCACCGCCCGGGCGGACTTGAGATACGCGCTGGAGAGCAGCACGACCGTGCGGGCGGCGTTCTCGGCGGCGAGCGCGTCCGCGCCGGCCGTTTCCTGTTCGACGGAGACATCGCGTGGCACGACCCGGAAGCCGGCCCGGGTGAGCATGTACTCGACCCAGTCGGCCCACATGCGGTTCTCGGCCACATAGCTGAGGAAGAGGTCGGCGGGCAGGGCGGGACGGCGGCGGGTGAAGGCGTCCCTGATCCGGAGCCTGATCTCCTCGCCGACCTGCGGCATGGAGGTGATCCGCTGCTCGGTGATGACGGAGGTCAGCCGTTCGAAGGCGGAGAGCAGGGAGTTGGTCAGACCGGCTTCGTCGCCGAAGGTGGCGAGCGTCTCCTCGTAGGCGTAGTAGGGCCGGTACGGAATCTCCACCGCGCCCCAGTAGGCGGTCAGTTCGTCGCCGCTGAGCCCGGAGGGGAAGCGGTCGAACTTCAGCCTGGCCAGCGCGCGTCCGGCGTCCGCCTTTTCCTTCTCGCCCTCGTCGATCCGCATCGGCACCGGGAAGATCTTGATGCCGCGGCCGCCGTACCGCTCGTCGATCTGCCGGGCCACCGAGGCGGCGCCGTCGATGGACTGGTCGCTGAGGGTGAAGCAGTCGACCAGGACGTCGGGCAGATGGACGGTGCAGATGTCAGCGATATCGCTGAGGCCGGTACGGCTGTCGATGAGGACGTAGTCGTAGTTGGCCTTCATGTCCTCGCGCAGCGCGTCGAAGAAGTGGCCGCCGCCGAGCCGGTCGTAGAAGTTGTCCCAGTCGAAGGTGGAGACGGTCGCGGAGTACTCGCGGTTCTGCTTCCCGGCGGAGACGAAGTCGAGCGTGCCGCCGTCCGGGAACTCCCAGCCCAGGCTCTCGGGGGTGAGGGAGACGGCGTGCGGCTGAATGCGCGCGTAGTCGAGATGCCAGTCGTCGCGGCGCGGCTCGGGGCTGGTCGCGGCCCAGGCGTACTCGGTGATCAGATCGATGACTCCGGTGGTGGCGCCGAGCGTGGAGGGGTCGAGGAAGGGGTGGAAGAAGCGGTGCAGGCCGGGCGCTTCCAGGTCCCAGTCGACCGCCAGGACCCGCTTGCCGTTCGCGGCGAGAATCCAGGCGGTGTTGGCCAGGGCCATCGTGCGGCCCGTACCTCCCTTGTACGAATAGAAGGTGACGATGCGTCCGTCACGACTGCCTGTCATCCGTGTCCTCCGCATCAGGGGCGATGTCATGCGTGTGCGGGACGTAGTGGGTGGTGCCGTACTCGGCCATCGGGCCGCGCAGCCGGGGCCGTTCGCGCGCACCGGCGCCGGCCGGTGGCACCGGCGGGAAGACCTCGGCGTGCCGCAGATACTCCTGGGCCGCCGCCTCCACCACCTGGGGCAGGAGCTGGCCGAAGGCCTCCATGCTGAGCACGCCCTTGGCGGCCGCCCGACAGGCGGTCCGGCCCTGGCGCATCTGGTGCGGCATGGTCCGTTCCAGCTTCTCGACCAGTTCGGCCTCCGATGTCCGGCTCTGCGGGTCGTCGCGGTTCCAGGGGACGACGACGCTCACCCAGGGGCGCGGCTCCGCGTCGAAGGCGGCGAGCCGTTCGCGCCGCTCGTCGTCCTCCAGGGCCCAGCGGTCGACCAGAAGTATCTCGGGCCGGGTGGGTGGCTGGCTGATGTCGGGTGGCGTCTCGTGGTCGAAGGAGGAGACGGTCGCCTGGTAGTTGAGGGAGCGGACCAGGTCCTGGGCGATGTACGCCAACGGCCGTGCCGAGTCCGGGTGGTAGGGATTCCACTCCTGGGACTGCTTGCCGTAGTAGTCGGGGGCGCGTCCCTCGGGCAGATCGTGGCGGGTGGGCGCGGCAACGGTCACGTGCATCGGGCGGGGGCCGCCGGTGGGCTTGCCGAAGGCGCTGGGCGCCTGCCGGTAGTCGACCGGGCTGCCGGAACCGACGCGCGTAGTGTCCGCCACGCTGACGATGCGTTTGGCGAGTTCATAGACGGCGGCCTCGTACTCCTCGGCGAATATCCGTAACTTGATCAGCCCGTAGAGCCCGTCGGTGACATACCGGTCGCCGAAGGCGCGGTGGTTGAACTGCAACCGCTCGGCGGGACCCGGGAGTTGCTCCGGCGGCATCGGCACCCACAGCGCGGGCACGATCGCCTCCGCCGGCCGGTTGCTCTTCGCATGGTGGTAGATGGCCCGCTGGGCGAAGGCGTACCACTCCTTGCCGCACATCTCACTGGCGAAGTACCGCGGTGAGAAGAGCGGGACGAACACCCGGCAGGTGGCCAGCACTTCGCCCAGCCGCTCCGACCACCCCTCCCCCGAGCGGATTTCCCGGTCCATGAACCCGGCGGGCGCACCGGCCGGCAGATCGGTCATGGCCATCACATGGCCGCACAGATCACGGAAAAGCCGTTCGACCCACATATCGGGGTCCGGGCCGCCGGCCCCGTACCGCGGTGTGTGCGCATAGCTCAAGAAGAAGTACGGCCGGTGATCCGCCGCTCGTTGCGCTGAATCTGACACACGACCCCCGTCCTGTGTGAACGCCCACACCCAGACCCACAAGCGCCTAAGGCTGCGAGCGAATTAATCATTCCGGAGCCGGTCACTCTCCATCCCCCCGATGTTCGGTCAATCAACACCGCTTTTCGGTCATCCAGCTCTCCGCACGGCCCGACCCGTTCCTTGATCGGGAACAACCTTGCGGGCCTTCCTCCCAGTTGTCCCTTCTGCTCCCTTTTCCAGAAGAAGACGGCCTTGCACTCGGCCCATTGATTGTCCCCACCCGGTCGCTGCACCACACAACGGTAGGTGCGCGGGCGTGCTCCGGTCCGGTATTCGGCGAGATGGAATGAAGTGCGGCGGGGAAATCCACCCGGCCCTTCGGCGCTCCGCACGGACTCGGCCAACCGGCCCATCCGACGGCCGCGGATCCGGCGGCGTCGATGGCCGGCAGGTCCGCCCGGAAGGCCGCCGCCTGCTCGGGTGTCATCACGGCAGCGGGGTGACGGCCGGCCGGCGTGTCCGCCCGGGCTCAGCCACAGTCCGACTCTTTCCACAGCTCGTCCAGCAGGCGCCGGCCGCTGACGGTCAGTTCGGCCGCGCGCGCCAGGGTTTCCAGCGCGGGCCTGGCCTGCTCGGCTCCGGCCGGTTCGAAGGCCGCGAGGCCCACACGTTCGTACGCTCCGGCCAGCAGCTCGGAGAGGGGCATCGGCGTCTCCCGCCAAGGCGCCCGGTGGGTCCACCAGCCGTCCTGCGCGTAAAGATCGGTGACCTCGACCAGTGCCTGCAGTTTGGCCCGCCTGAAACCACGCAGCAGCGCGGTTGCCAGCTCCTCGGGCGTGCCGGGCACCGCGATCCCGAGCGCTCCATAGCCGTGCCGGCGCACCGACGCCTCACCCGAGACCAGCGGTGTCAGCGTCGTCAGACAGTCGGCGGCCTCCGCGGCCTGTGCGGGTACGGTCTGCCGCAGCAGCTGCCAGGCCTCGGCCAGCCGCCCGCTCCAGCCGCCCGCCTCACGGGAGCCGAGCCGCTCCCGCACGGGTAAGCCGAAGCAGTCCCGGTACGGGTCGATGTCGTCGAGGCGCAGCGCGGGCACCCCGTCGCCGCCGAGCCTGCGCACGGGCCGCCAGTCGCCACTGTCCTCATCGGCGCGTACGTGCCACGGCTCGCGGCCGTCCACGTGTACCAGGAACCCCTTCTCGGCCGCGCGCACCTCGGCCTCGCCGTGCTCCCCGGGGCCCGTCAGCCGCAGCTCGCCGAGCGTGGGGAGCCAGAGCCTGCCGTTCCGGTACGGCGCCCGGACGGGTACCTCGAGACCGGCTCGTACGACCGCGGCGGCGAGGTAGGACGGCAGCCGGAGCGCGAGCCCGGCCGCCTCCGGCCGCTCCTCGCGCAGGGCGGCCAGACAGTCCTGCAGCCAGGTGTAGGTGTAGGGATGGCCGAGCACCACGTCGAGCGCGTCGGAGCGCCCCTCCAGGGCGGACGCCAACTCCCAGGCCTCGTCCCAGGCCTCGCCGCCCTGTCCGTCGAGCTCCAGGTGGACGTCGGCGAGCAGGGTGCGGGTCACGTCCTGGTGCTCGGCCATGAGTACGCCGGGGTCCGTGACCGCGGCGGACACCGTCGCGGCGGCAGTGCGCTGTTCGATACCGCGGATCAGCGCCTCGAGATCGCCGCAGTACACGGAGGTGTTGTCGAAGTCGTTCCGGGAGCTGTAGCGGTGGGTGTAGAGCCCGCCGCCGCAGGACCGTACGACCGGGCACCGGTGGCAGGTCTCGCTCACTCCGGCGAGTCCCTGCTGGCGTGCTCTGATTCCGGGGTGGGCCGCGACCTCGTCGAAAGGGTGGGCATACACATCGAATCCGGTGGCTGCGGCGCCCTCGTAGGCGCTCTTGAGGGAGTCGACCTGCTCCAGGGTGCCGTCGGTCTCGACGACGACGAGGTCGGTGGGCGCGAGGCCGAGGGATTCGGTGAGGCTGGGGCCGCCGTCGAGGGTGGAGAGCACCGATTCGAAGAGCCGTACCGGAATGCTGCGGCCCTGCTCGTCCCAGCGGTCGAAGACGGCCAGGAGCCAGTCGGCGTAGGCGGTGGCCGAGCCGTCCGGGCGGGCCGGCGGGGCGTCCCAGGTGGCGTGCGGCAGCAGAAAGTCGATACGCGGCGGTTCCAGCTCGGTGAGCGCGTCATACACCGCGATCGGATCGTTGGCCACGTCAATGGTGCAGAGGAGACCGAGATAGAGGTGGCGGTAGCGCTCCTGGCGGAGCAGGTCGACGGCTCTGAGGACCAGGGGATGGCTGGTGCGGCCGTCCGCGAAGCGGCGATGGCGGTCGTTCGCGCTCCGGTCGCCGTCGAGGGAGATCCCGACCTTGACGTCGTACTCGCTGAAGAGGTCGAGGTAGCGGGGGCTGAGCTGGAGGCCGTTCGTATGGATACGAAGATCGAGTTCGGCGATTCCGTCGAGGGCCTTGGTGAGCTCCTCGCAGATGTGTCGCAGCCGTGCGGGCCCTGCCAGAAGAGGCTCCCCTCCGTGCAGGATCACTGACACGGAGGGCAGGGCATGACTCTTGGCATGCTCGGCCAGTCGCAGAGCTGTCCAGGAAATCGCTTCGTCAGAGATTGCCTTCGGGCGAGTGCGCCAGCTCTGATCAGCGTGTTCGTAGATATAACAGTGGTCACATGCAAGATCACATCTGCTGTGGACCTTCAATACGATCTCGCGGAATGGGACCAGGGGTCCAGTCATTCCGCCAGTCTAGAGCGCCGAGTTGAACGTGGACGCACGCCGAGTGACGTCGACCGAGACGGGGAGCACCCGGGCAAGCTTCCTGGCGGCAACGGCGCCACGGAGATCGATCTGAGCCAACGGGACGCGATTCTTCTTCGCAGCGGCGAAGGACGCTGAGGTCTGAAACTTCATGAGGGGCCGTCCTTGATGTTGTGTCCAGCGTTGTGTCCAGCACAGATACCACGCACCGTTGCGATGCCGGCGGCACGACTTTACTCTCATGGCCACTCGCAGCAACTCAGCACATGGAGACGGAACAAAAGAGTTGTGGCGCATTCTCGCAGGACAGTACGGAACAAGCCATTCCGCCTAAAGAGTGAAGACAAAACTGCAGACGGGAGTGCGCGTGACCGAATTTTCCGGCCCACTGCACAGCATGGTCTTTCGTAACAATGATCTGCCGGTTCTCTTCCATCGCACGGACAGCGTCGCCATCTCGCACCAGCGCGAGGCCGTCGGCTCCACCCGCTCCCAGCTGCTGCTCCTGGTCCTGGGCGCCGCCCTGGCCACGCTGCCGTCCTCACTGAGGCTCGGTGACACCTTCCAACTCGCGGGCGCACTCAGCACGTTGGCCTATGCCGGGGTGCTCGCGCTGGGCTATCGCACCTCCCGGCGCAGAGCAAAGTCGCACTGGCAACTCAACCGCTCCGCAGCGGAGTTCATCAAGTCGATGTGCTGGCGGTACGCCGTCCATGGAGCGCCCTTCGACTCCCACTCCACCGATGCGGACGAGCTGTTCGCCGTGCGCCTGGAGGAAGGGCTGCGGGAGCTGGCCAAAGTCGGCTGGCAGGACCCGCGCCACGGCGATGCCGAGGTGGACGCCGCGGACCTGATCACCACACCCATGCGGCGGCTGCACGCGAAGACGTTCAGCATCCGCAAGGAGACCTATGTCAGGGACCGGCTGATCGAGCAGCGCAACTGGTACCACCGGAGCACGGAGAACTCCCGCCGCGCCACCGCGCTCTGGTCCGCGTCGATCGGGCTGCTCACCCTGCTCGCACTCTTCTTCGCGCTGCTGAGGACCTTCTCGATCGCCGAATCCGTCGATGTGATGGGCCTGTTGTCGGCGGCGGCCGCCGCCTGTCTGGCCTGGAGCGAGATCCGGCGCCATCAACCCCTCATCGCCGCCCACTCGTTGGTCGAGGAGGACCTGGCGGCGATGCATACGGCGATGGAGACCTCGGTCAGCGATGTGGAGTGGCCGTCGGCGGTCTACGAGACTGAGCGCATCGTCTCGCCCCAGCACACCGACTGGCTTGTGAGGCACCGAAGTTGAGAGATGGTCAGTAGCGCTCGACACCCTCGCGCCAGATGACCGTCACTGGCTTGCCGAGGTGTCGGGCGTAGCGGACGATGTCGCCCGTGCCGCCGAGACCGCGGGCCGGGCGGCCGTCCCAGACCGCCAGCAGACGGTCGCAGTTGTCGGCGATATAGGCGCCGGCCGCGTAGTAGGCCTCGTCCGTGGAGTGCGGGAAGGACAGCTGGACCTCCCGGCTCGCCCTGCCCCTGAGGTCCTGGTACCTGGCGAGCTCGTCCGGGGCCGTGAAACCGGCTTCGTAGTCGCCACTGGGGATCACCACGGTCAGTTCCGCGCCGTACTCCAGAGCGATGTCCGCAAAGAGCTGGTCAGCGCCCGCCGCGAGACTGGAGAGCGCTTCCATCGAGCCCTCGTGGCCGCAGAACTCGGCGCGCATCCCGGCGCGGATATGGGCGTGCGCCTCGGGCGGGATGCCTCTGTGGCCGGTCACTCCAATGCGTTTCACTGATCCGCAACCCCCGTTGTTCCCGTGCCCGACCGCTCTGACATCCTCTCAAAAGGGAGAGCGACGTCGAGCCCCCGTCCGCTGATATTGGACGGGGGCTCGACTGCTGTCGGTTGCGGTGGTGGTGCGTCAGTAGACACTGACTCCGTAGGCGCTCAGCGCCTCGGTGACCGGCTGGAAGAATGTCGTACCGCCGGAGGTGCAGTTGCCGCTGCCGCCGGAGGTCAGGCCGATGGCCCGGCTGCCGGAGTAGAGCGACCCGCCGCTGTCGCCGGGTTCGGCGCAGACGTTGGTGCGGATCATGCCGTAGACGATGTCACCGCCGCCGTAGTTGACCGTGGCGTTGAGGCCGGTGACGCTGCCGCAGTGGATGCCCGTGGTGGAGCCGCGGCGACAGACGGACATGCCGACGGTGGCGTTGGCCGCGCTGGTGATGTCCTGGCTGCCGACGGTGCCCGGGTGGGCGATCGAGGTGTTGGAGTACCTCACGATGCCGTAGTCGTTGCCCGGGAAACTGGATCCGGCCGTGGGCCCGATGCTCGTGGAGTGCGAGGAGTTGGTGTACCAGGGCGGGTTGCCGTCGGTGCAGTGGCCTGCGGTCAGGAAGTAGTAGGTGCTGCCACTGCGGACGTTGAAGCCCAGCGAGCAGCGCCAGCTGGTGGCGTAGATGGCGTCGCCGCCGGAGATGAGCTTGGAGAACGTGCCGGCGGTGCGCTCGATGCGTATCGCGCCTGCGTTGGCCCCGGCTTCCTGTTTGATCTTTGCTATTTCGGCCTTCGAGACGGTGCTGTCGGCCGTGACGACCAGGGTGTTGGTCGTCTTGTCGATGAGCCAGGCGGTGCCTGCCACATCCGCGTCGAGTACGGCGTCGCTCGCGGCGGTGAGCTGGTTGGCGCTGAAGGTCTGTGCAGGGTTGGCGCTGGCGGCGGGGACGGCCAGCGCTGCGGCGGCGATCAGGCCAGTGGTGACGGCGAGCAGACGCATGCGTCTCGCCGTGCCACTGCGGGGGATGGTGCGCTTGATCCTCACTTGTCGTTCCTCCCGAGGGGAATCGGGGGCCCTTTGTGGGGTTCCGGGCCCGTGAGGCGCAGCCAGGGAGCACGTTCGGTTTTCGGACAGACTGTGCTCCTGACAAGCGCTGTTCGGGAGTATTCGGTGCGTCAACTTCCCGCGCAAGGGCGCCTTTCGGCCTCTCCGCGCCCCCATGCCGACTGGCCCCGGCGGCTCGTTGGCCACCGGGGCTGTGCCGTACTTGTCCGACCCGTAGGACGGGTCAGTGACTCCGCAGGTTCCGTTCGCCCGCCGGGACGGCGGTCTCGAGGGTGTTCCCGGGGGGCGGGAAGGGGCAGATGAAGTGGTCCGCGAAGGCGCACGGCGGCAGCAGGGACCGGTTGAAGTCGACGGTCACCGTGCCGTCGGCGGCCGGCGCGGAGGGCCGCAGAAAGCGGAAGCGGTAACTGCTGCTTCCGCTGGTCGCATCGGCGAAGACCGCCCAGAGCGAGCCGTCCGGCTCGACCGCGACCTGCAGCGTGCGCTCCTCGCCGTCGAGCTCGAAGGCGATCTCGCCGCCGAGGCCGAGGCCGCGCTCACGCCCGTCGGCGTTCTCGACCCGTACGCTGCGGTGTTCCTTGTACGGACGGAAGCGTCCCGGCAGCGCCCAGCGGGCGTCGTACGCCGTCGCCTCGATGCCCTGGAAGACGTGCCGCGCCGGTGAGTCCGGGTCGAAGTCCCGTACCGCCCACAGACCTTCGCGGCGCAGTACGACCAGTCGCCGTTCGCCGTGCGCGACCCGGGATTCGGGGATCGGCCCGTGGTCCGCGGTGAGGCGGACGGGGCCGGTGAGGGGCTTGTCGTCCACGGTGAGACCGTCCCCGGCCGAAGCCGTCAGCGCCACCGCGTCACCGTCCTCCAGCCAGCTCCCGGGGACGGCCGGAATTCGACCTTCCAGGTAATCGGAGAGCCAGTAGGTACCGGTGAGCGAGAGCGGTCCGTACGGGGCCGCGACCGTGGCTGCACGCTGCTCGTGCCAGCTCTGCCAGTTCCGCTGGTCCTTGGCTGCCTGTGCGTCCTTGCTCATGCGATCAACCCTTCCACACCGGCTCGGCGAGCCCGAGGTGCGATCGCAGCGTCGAGCCGGTGTACTCCGCACGGAAGACCCCGCGCTCCTGGAGGAGCGGTACCACCTGGTCGACGAAGTCGTCGAGGCCGCCGGGGGTGAGATGGGGGACGAGGATGAAGCCGTCGGCCGCGTCCTTCGACACGAACTCCGCCAGCGCGGCCGCGACGCTCCTCGCGGAGCCGATGAAGGACTGCCGGCTGGTCGTCTCGATGACGGTCTGCCGTATGGACAGGCCCTTGGCCTCCGACAGCGCACGCCACTTGGCGGCGATCGCGAACGGGTCGCCGGCCTTGACCCGGCCCTGGACGAGGACCGAGTCCGGATCGGGATCGATGTCGGGGAGCGGCCCTTCGGGGTCGTACGAGGAGAGGTCGCGGCCCCAGACCAGCTCAAGGGCGAGGATCGCGTTCTGCGGCGAGACCTGCCGGCGGCGGATCTCCGCGGCCCGCTCCTGCGCCTCGGCGTCCGTGTCGCCGAGGACGAAGCTGACCCCGGGCATGATCTTGAGGTCGCCGGGCTCCCGTCCGTACGCGGCGAGCCGGGCCTTGACGTCGGCGTAGAAGGCGCGGCCCGACTCCAGCGTGCCGTGCCGGGTGAAGATCACGTCCGCGGTGGATGCGGCGAACTCCCGGCCCTCGTCGGAGTCGCCCGCCTGGATGACCACGGGGTGGCCCTGCGGTGACCGGGGAACGGTGAACTCGCCCTCGATCGTGAAGTGTTGACCTGAGTGCGCGAAGGGACGGGGCGTCCCGTCAGACGTCCAGGAGTCCCAGAGCGTACGGGCGACGGAGACGAACTCGGCGGCGCGGGTGTAACGGTCGGCCCGGTCGAGATAGCCGCCGCGGCGGAAGTTCTCCCCGGTGAAGGCGTCGGAGGAGGTGACAACGTTCCAGGCGGCCCGGCCGCCGCTGAGATGGTCCAGGGAGGCGAGTCGGCGAGCCAGTTCGTACGGCTCGTTGAAGGTGGCGTTGACGGTGGCGGCGAGGCCGAGCCGTTCGGTGACGGCCGCCAGGGCATTGAGCACCGTGAGGGACTCGGGTCGGCCGACCACGTCCAGATCGTGGATCTCGCCCTTGTGCTCGCGCAGCCGCAGCCCCTCGGCGAGGAAGAAGAAATCGAAGAGTCCACGCTCGGCGGTGCGGGCGAGATGCTCGAAGGAGGAGAAGTCGATCTGGCTCTTCGAGTGTGGGTCGGCCCAGACGGTGGTGCTGTTGACGCCCGGGAAGTGGGCGGCGAGATGCATCTGTTTGCGTTCGGCGGTCATGAGCTTCCCCCCGGGAGGGCGTACTGGTTGGCCGGGCGGGCGAGACCGAGATGCTCACGGAGCGTGCCGCCCGGATAGAAGGTGCGGAACAGACTGCGGTGCTGGAGCAGCGCGACCGTGCCGTTGACGATCCGCTCCAGGTCCCGGTGGGGTGCGATGGGCGCCAGATGGAAGCCGTCCACCGCCGCCTCCGCGTGCCACTGGGTGATCAGCTCGGCGAGGTCGACCGGGCCGCCGCTGTAGTGCGGACCGCCGGCGAGCCGAGGGTCACTGTCCAGTCCGGGCTCGCTCTCGCCCAGGTCGACGACGAGCGAGACCAGGACGCGCAGCGTGTCCGGGTCACGGCCCTGCGCCTCGGCGCGTCGGCGTATGTCGTCGCGGAGCGCGGCGGCCTGCTCGGGTGCGTCCGCCCGTACGAGAACGACGTCGGCGTGCCGGGCGGCCGCGTCCCGGCCCGGCTCCCCCGTACCGTCCGCGACCGTGACGGGACGGCCCTGCGGCGGCCTCGGCACGATCGAGGGGCCGCGCACACTGAACGTGCCGCCTTGGAAGTCGACACGGTGGAGCTTGTCGCGGTCGATGAACCGCCCTGTCGATATGTCGCGAATCTCCGCGTCGTCCTCCCAGCTGTCCCACAGCCGGGCGGCGACCTCGGCGACCTCGCCGGCCTCCCGCCACAGCGCGTCGCCGGGCGTGGCCGGACGACGGCCGAAGAGCCGGGCCTCGGCCTCGGTGGTCGACACATCGACCTGCCAGCCCGCGCGGCCGCGGCTCACCCAGTCGAGGGTGGCCACGGCCGTGGACACATGGAAGGGCTCGGTGTGCGTGGTGGTCACGGTCGGTACGAGGCCGATCCGTTCGGTGGTGGGCGCGACCCTCGAAAGCACCGCGAGAGCGTCGAGCCCCGGCCGGGCGAAGGAGTCGCCGAGGGTGACGAAGTCGAGGGCGCCCTGCTCGGCGAGCCGGGCGAGCCCGACGTAGCACTCGGCGTCGTACCGGGCCGGGCCGTCGAGGGCGACGGCCAGATGGAGGGGCCTGGTGGGGGACATGGCGATGAATGCCTCTCTGGAGCCGGCGCTGGTCACTTCTTGGTCTTGGGCAGACCCGGCGGATTGATCTCCGACTTCGCGACGGCCTCGCTCGAGAGCCCCCAGCGCTTCAGGACCTTGGCGTACGACCCGTCCTCGATGATGTGGTCGATGGCCGCGGCGTACGCCGCGGCCAGACCGCTGCCCTTCTTCGTGGTGGCCGCGATCTTGCCCTGGACCTGCGAGCCGCCTCCCGACAGGGTGCCGATGATCTGGGTCTGTCCGGCCGAGGCCACGTGGTACGCAGCCGACGGGTTCGGCCCGAGATAGGCGTCGATGCGGCCCGACTGGAGGGCGAGGTAGTAGTCGGTGTCCTTCTGGAAGTACTTGATGTCGACGGGCTTGAGGCCTGCCTTGACGTTCTGCTCGCTCCAGTCGACGAGGATCTTCTCCTGGTTGGTGCCGGAGGAGACGGAGATGGTCTTCCCTGCCACGTCCTTCGGCTCCTTCACCCGCCAGCCGGTGCCCTTCTTCGCCTCGAAGGCCAGGTTGTCGAGCCGGTAGGTCGCGAAGTCGTACTTCTCCTTGCGCTCCTCGGTGACGGTGACATTGGAGAGGACCCCGTCGAACTTGGAGCTGTCCAGGCCGACGAAGAGGTTCTCCCAGGAGACCTCTTCGAACTGCGGCTTCAGGCCGAGGGTGTCGACGATCAGAGTGGCGATGTCGATCTCGGCGCCGATCCGTGTCTTGTCGTCGGTCGCGTAGAAGCCGAGCGGTGGCGAGGCGTCGGCGCTGGCGCCGATGCGTAGCGTGCCGCGCTTGCGGATCGCGGCGGGCACCTTGGCGGCGACGGCGTCGGCCTTCTTGCCGCGGATGCGGTGCTGGTCGGGCGAGATGTTGATGCCCGCGCCCTTCTGGCCCTTGGGCTTCACCACGTCGGTCACCGCATCGCTGGTGCCTCCGCAGGCGGCGAGCAGACCGGAGGCGGCGATCGCGGCGACGGCGGCGGCGAAAGTGCGGCGGGTGTTCACGTGGAAACTCCTTGCAGACATGGGTGGTTCACAGGACCTTGGAAAGGAACGCGCGGGTGCGCTCGTGCTGGGGGTTGTCGAGTACGTCGGCGGGGGCGCCCTGCTCGACGATCCGGCCGTCGTCCATGAAGATCACGGTGTCGGCGACCTCACGGGCGAAGCCGATCTCGTGGGTGACGACGATCATCGTGGTGCCCTGGTGCGCCAAGTCCTTGATGACGTCGAGGACTTCGCCGACCAGCTCGGGGTCGAGGGCGGACGTCGGCTCGTCGAAGAGCAGCAGTTTCGGCTCCAGGGCCAGCGCGCGGGCGATGGCGACGCGCTGCTGCTGCCCGCCGGAGAGCTGTTTGGGGTAGGCGGACGCCTTGTCCTCGAGTCCCACCCGGGCGAGGAGTTTCTCCGCGGTCGCGATGGCTTCCTTGCGGGGCCGCTTCAGCGCGGAGACCGGCGCCTCGGTGATGTTCTCGACCACGGTGAGGTGCGGGAAGAGGTTGAAGTTCTGGAAGACGAAGCCGATCTGGGTGCGCTGCTTGAGTACCTCGCGCTCGCGCAGCTCGTACAGCTTGTCGCCGGAGCGCCGGTAGCCGACGAGCGAGCCGTCGACGCTGATCCAGCCGCTGTCCACCTTCTCCAGATGGTTGATGGCGCGCAGCAGCGTGGACTTGCCCGAGCCCGAGGGCCCGAGTACGACGGCGACCTCCCCCGTGCGCACTTCGAGATCGACTCCGCGCAGCACCTCCAGCGCGCCGAAGCTCTTGTGCACGGACCGTACGTCGACCATCGCGCTCATCGCGTGGCCCCCTTTGCGAAGTGGCGTTCCACGTAGTGCTGGAGGACGGAGAGCACGGTGGTCAGGAGGATGTACCAGGCGGTGGCGACCATCAGCAGCGGGACGACCCGGCCGTTGCGTCCGTAGATGACCTGGACCTGGTAGAAGAGCTCACCGATCGCCATGACGGAGACGATCGAGGTGCCCTTGAAGAGGGAAATGATCTCGTTGGCGGCGTTGGGGAGGATCGAGCGCATCGCCTGGGGCAGCACGATGCGGCGCAGCTGGCGCAGCCGGGGGATGCCGAGCGCGGCAGCCGCCTCCAGCTGACCGCTGTCCACGGCCAGTACGCCGCCGCGGACGATCTCCGCCGCGTACGCCGCCTGGTGCAGGGCGAGTCCGAGGACGGCCGCGCTCATCGCGCCGACCAGACCCATCGTGTCGAAGGAGAAGAAACCGGGTCCGAAGGGGATGCCGAACTGCAGCTCCTTGTAGAGGTAGGCGAGGTTGAACCAGAACAGCAGCTGCACGATGAGCGGGATGGAGCGGAACGCCCAGATGTAGGTGAAGGCCACCGACTTGAGGAAGGGGCTCGCCGACAGCCGCATGAAGGCGAGGACGATGCCGAGGGCGAAGCCGATCGCCGTGCCGTAGAAGGTGAGCTGAAGGGTGATCCAGACGGCCTTGAGGATCACTTCGGCCGTGAAGAACTCCGCGAAAACCTTCCACTCCCAGCCCGGGTTGGTGGCCAGCCCGTGCAGAAACTGCACAAGCAGGATCGCGGTGGCGGCGACGGCCGCCCAGCGCCAGGGGTGGCGCACGGGCACCACCTTCAGCGCACCGTAGTCCTCGGGTTCCGCGACGGTGGGTGGTGGCGCTTTGTCGACAGGTGGATCGCTGGTCAGCGACATGGGGTCGGGTCCTCACGTTCGTACGTACGAGACAGGGGGGGTTCTCAGGGCTCAGGCGCTCAGGCGCTCAGGCGCTCGCGACAGGCGAGATCACGAAGCAGGGTGAGCGCGGTACGCGCGGTGGCGTCGTTCTGCCGGAACGCCGCGCCGCCCGTGCGCGGCCGGGTGAAGGCCCCGCCCGCCCGCGCGGTGGTGTGCGGGCCGAGCGCGAAGCGGCGTGGATGCGGCCGGCCGCCTCGCTCCAGCACCCGGCCGTCCTCGGGGTCCACCGACAGAAGACCGGTGGGGGTCGCGTCGGCACCGTCCGCGTACAGGGAGCGCAGCAGCGGACTGCGGGTGCGTTCGAGCGAGGGCTCGGGCAGCCGGGCCTCGACCAGCGCCCGCGCCTCGATCAACTCCCCTGGCAAGCCGGTGCCGCCTGCCCGGAAGACCGCCCGTTCCTCGTCGGCCTCGACGGTGATGCCCGCGCCGAGGAAGCGGACGACACCGGCGCGGGAGAGCGCGAGGAGCTGGCGCAGCCGGGGCCCGGGCGGGCCGGAGGCGAGATAACTGAAGAAGCCGTGCCATCGGCCGCCGATGTCGCCGAGGCGGATCAGCTGCCCGTAGACGGAGAGCAGTCCGAGGAAGACCGCGAGGTCTTCGCTGTGGGCGCGGTCGTGGCGGCGTTCGAGGTCTGCGGTGATGTAGCTGCGCAGTCCGTCCTGGAGTGCGTCGTACGAGCCGAAGCGCATCCCGTCCAGCGGATGGTCGAGCGCCTCGAGATCGAGGCGGTCGGCGGGGTCGGGGACGGAGGCGGCGACCAGGGTGTGCAGTTCGGGGCTGCCCGGTGCGGCGGCGGCGTACTTCTCCTCGAAGTCGGGCCAGTTGACCGAGGTTCGCTCGGGGTGGGCGGCGAAGAGGCGGTGGTAGTGGGCGAAGCCCAGCTCTTTGTCGATGAGCGGCCACAGGTCGCGCTGATAGTCGACGGGGCCGGGCCGGCTCAGCAGCACGTCCACCTCGGCGGGGCCGAAGAAGCGTGGCAGCGGCGGCCGTTCACCCTCCCAGCCGTAGCCGATCTTGGAGTGGTACGGCACACCGCGCCGTGATCCGACGTACAGGACGGGCTCCTGGCCCGACGGCAGGTACTCGCCGTTCGCGTACCGTCCGCCACGGCCCTCGGTGAGCAGCACCATCAGATCGACGAAGGCGAGCCCGAAGCCGCGGACGATGACCGGCTCGCCCGCCGGGAGGCCGTCGAGATCGCTGTCGGCGGTGAAGTCCGGCGGCAGGTGGAGCAGCCCGCGGCGGCGCGCGAAGTCCGCCAACTCCTTCTGTTCGTCGTCGAGTTCGGCGTCGAGATGGCCCAGGGCGAGCACCACGAGATCGGCGATGAGCGGCTCTCTGCGCCCTTCGAGCCAGACCCGCTGGCGGCCTTCACGCGGACCGCTGACGCGCAGCGCCCGCGCCCGGTGCTCGTGCACGGCGACGGCCGGCGGCAGGGCGGCCACCGCCTCCTCGTACACCCAGCGCAGATACGCGCCCTGCTGCTGTCTGCTGGGAAAGGTCTCACCGTCGAGACCTGCCCACTCCGCGAGCGTGGGGCCCGGCAGTACGGGCCCGTCCAGCGTCACCGTGTCGTCGGTGAACATGGTGACGTCCTCGGCCATGGAGTTCATCCACAGGAGCGGGGACTGCTCGTGCCGCCAGATCCGGCCGCCGCCCGGCGGATGCGGGTCCACCAGATGGATGTCCAGCGGAAGACCGGCGTACAGCTCGGGGGCGTTGGCGGCCAGCCGCTCCAGGAAACCGGTCCCCCGCGGACCGGCTCCGATCACGACGATGGACGTCATCGCGCACCTGCCGTGCCGCGCGCGTAGTACTTCTCGACATGGTGCTGACCGACGCTGAGGAGTGAGGTCACCACGACGTACCAGAGGGTGGCGACGAGCAGCAGCGGTACGACCTGGTAGGTGCGGTGGTAGACGAGCTGCACCGAGTAGAGCAGGTCCTGTACGGCGATCACGCTGACGATCGAGGTGCCCTTGAGGGTGCCGATGAGCATGTTCCCGGCAGGCGGCACGATGGAGCGCATCGCCTGCGGCAGAACGATCCGGCGCAGCCGGCGCCACCGTCCGAGGCCGAGCGATTCGGCGGCCTCGATCTGTCCGCGTTCGACGGACAGGATGCCGCCGCGTACCACTTCGGCGGCGTACGCGGCCTCATGGAGGGTGAGCCCGATGATCGCGATGGTGACCGGGCTGAGCAGATTGACCGTCCTGACGCCGAGGATCTGCGGGTAGAGCGCACCGATGTTGAACCAGAACAGCAGCTGCACCAGGATCGGCGTCGAGCGCAGCAGCCAGATGTATCCCCAACTGACGTTGCGCAGCACGGGATTGGCGGACAGCCGCATCACGGCGAGCAGCGTGCCGAGCGCGAAGCCCAGCACCATGACGACACCGGTCAGCCAGAGGGTGAGGCCGAGGCCGCGCAGTACGGACGTCGAGGTGAAGTAGTCGCCGACCACGTCCCACTGGAAGGCGTCATTGCGTACGACGGAACTGACGGCGCCCGCGAGCAGCAGCAGGACGACAACTGCGGCCGCCCACTGGCCGGTTCGGCGTACGGGCACGATGCGCGGCTGCACGGTGTCGGTCTTGGAGGGCGGAGCCGCGGGAGATTCGGGGAGGGTGTCTGTAGGCACAGCCATGCGAAGGCTCCGTGGATGCAGAGATCGAACACGGGAATGCCTTCACCAGAAACACAACGTGGACCGAGCCCCTCAGCACGATCCGTTTCTGAGACTAGGGGGTGCGCACGGCCCGATGTCAAGCCTGTCCGTACTGTGAGCCGTCTGTCTCAGGACAGTTGACGCAGAAACGGATGCCTGTTCCACTTGGGCCATGCATTCGCAGCAGTGGCTGGTCACGCGCTCCCACATCGACTTCGGTCGCGTGTGGTCCTCTTCCTGTTGAGCTGACCCCGCTGCCTTTCTCGCGCCCGCGCTCGCGCCTTCGCGCCGTCTTCTTGCATTTCTCGCATGTCGCGCCTTCACCCACATAACACCGCGTATCACTCCCCCTCGCCACACCCTGGTTCCTTCTGCCTGCTCGAAGAAGGGCACACATGACCTTCACCCCGAGCCGTGGTTCCGCGCTGTCCGTACGCCGGACGACGGTCGACGACCCGCTCGCCCGTCCGCTCCTCGAGGAACTGGCGCACGAGTACATCAGCCGGTACGGCTCCGCCTTCGATCTGGAGCGCTACCCGTCCGAGGAGTTCGCTCCGCCGGGCGGTGCGTTTCTGCTGCTCCTGGAGCAGGGCCGGCCGGTGGCCGGTGGCGCGTACCGCCGCTACGACACCACCACGGCCGAACTCAAGAGGATCTGGACGCACTCCGCGCACCGCCGCCGCGGCCTGGCCCGGCGCGTGCTGCGCGTACTCGAACGGGAGGCAGCCGAGCGCGGCTACTCCCGGATCCATCTGACCACCGGTCCGCGCCAGCCCGAGGCCAAGGGCCTCTATCTGGCCGCCGGATACCGCCCGCTCTTCGATCTGTCCGCAGATCCGGAGTCGATCGGCCCGCTGCCGTTCGAGAAGCACCTGGAGACCCCCGCATCATGAGCAGGAAACGCCACGCCGCCGTCTTCGCGCTGATCACCGCCGCCGCGCTCACAGTCACCGCCTGCGGATCGGGCGACCCGGCGACCGCCGGCGTCGGTGCCAAGCCAAGTGGCAGGCCCGGCCGGATCCCGACCGACGATGTGGTGTCGTCGGTGCCGAAGGACGAGGCGATCGCGAAGCTGCTGCCCGCGGACGTACTCAGCAGGGGCACTCTCACCATCGCCACCTCCGTCGGCAATCCGCCGGGTGCCGCCTACCTGGAGGACGGCAAGACCGTCGCGGGCCAGGACATCGACTTCGCGGAGGCCGCCGCCAAGGTGCTGGGGCTGAAGCTGAAGCGCGAGGTGGCGAGCTTCGAGGCGATCCTGCCGGCGCTGAGCAGCGGCAAGTACGACCTGGGCACCGGCAATTTCGGGGTGACGGACGAGCGACGCAGGACCATCGACTTCGTCACGTACATCAATGACGGCCAGGGCTTCGCCGCGCTCGAGAACAGCGAACTGACGAAGATCTCGGACTTCACCGATCTCTGCGGTCTGAATGTCGCGACCGGCGCGGGCACCACCTTCGAGGCGTCCCTGGAGAAGAACGAGGGCCGCTGCTCCGAGGCGGGCAAGAAGCCGTACAAGGTCCAGACGTACGGCGAGTCGGGCGCGATCTGGATCTCGCTGCAGCAGGGCCGCAGCGACGTGGTGATGAGCACCATCAACGGGCTGCGCTACGCCGTCACCCAGCAGCAGGGCACCAAGTTCCTCAATGAGTTCAAGCGGCTCGACGTCGGCTTCGCCTTCAGGAAGGGCACACCGCTGGCGCCCGCCTTCCAAGCCGCGGTGAACAAGCTCAAGACGGACGGGACGTACGACCGGATCCTGAAGAAGTGGGGCACCACGGAGTCGGCGATCGAGAAGTCGCAGATCTCGCCGCCGGAGCTGAAATGATCCGACGGCGGAGCTGAAGTGATCCGACGGTCCGTCAGCAGCCGTCGCAGGGGCAGCAGCAGTCGCAGCCGGAACAATCGCAGTCGGAACAGTCGCAGTCGCGGCAGCAGCCCTCGCGCTTCTTGCGGGACCAGGGGCCCTCGTACTCCTTGGCACAGCAGATCTGGCAGGTGCAGAACAGCCCGGTAAAGACGGCGCAGCCAGCCAGGAAGCCGCGCTTCTTGGGCTTCGGCGGTTCACCGCCGAACTGCGGAGGCAGCCCACCGGGGCCGCCGGGCCCGCCGGGCACTCCCGGGTTGCCGCCGCCGTAGGGGTTGTTCGAGCCGTAAGGGCCGTAGCCGCCCTGGTACGGATTTCCGTGCTGGGGCGGCTGTGGCGCGCCGTACCCCTGGTGCGAGCAGGTCGTCGTGCGGAACGCACGGTTCACCGAGGTCCGCAGCTCGTGGGCGAGCAGCACATGCACCAGCCTGTGGTCGGTGAAGCGGGCGTCGCGCAGTGCGAGGCGCACCCCGTGCACCGCGTCGTCGGCGAGCCGGCGTGCCTCGGCCAGGGAGGTGCCGGTCGCGGTCAGCGGGTTCCAGGCACCCGACGCTGCGTCAGCTTCCCTGTCCTCCACGGCATCCAGCAGATGTGCCAGCCGTCCGAAGAGCTTGCCGGCCTCGGCGAGCGGCGCCACGTTCTCCGGCCTTCCGGCGAGTACGGCGGTGTGTGCGAAGGCTGCCGCGGTCGCCGTCTCGGTCGGCTCGGTGACGGTCAGCAGCGGGGTGCCGGGACCGGCCAGCGACTCGATCCCGGTCTGCCGGTCGATGGCGTCGAGCAGCACCGCCGTGTCGAAGCCGAGCTCGGCGCCGGTACGCGCCCCGGCCCGGTCCCAGCCCGCGGCGACCCGGCGCGCCGCGGCGGCCACCGGCTTGCGGGCCAACACCCCGTCCCGGTCGGCCACGTGGTCCCGTACCTTCGCCGACGCCAGCACCAGGGAGACGGCCGCCGCCAGGCGCGCGCCCTCGCCCCGGGCGACGGGCGCGGTACGCATGGCGCGCAGCGGGCAGGGACCCGCGATGCGCCGTGCGGCGGGGGTGCGTTCGGTCTGAGCCTCCGTCAGAACCGAGACGATCAGGCCGTCGTAGTTGGTGACGATCCTGGCGAACTGGCCGTGGTCGGAGCGAAGTGCCAGGCAAAGCCCGCAGAGATGGGCCATCCACTCGGCCTTGAGGCCGTCCGTGAGCCGGTGAGTGCATGGCCTGACGATTCCGAACACGACGGTCCCCCGAGAGTCGTTCAACAGTGCGGGAGGCATCGTATCGAGCCACTCGTTCACCCGTACGCTCCACCATCACCCGTCCGGCCCGACTTTCATATTTTGAGTCCGCCACGCCCCGTACGCACGACGAATCTTGACGAATCGCCATATCTTCTGCACCAGTACCGTCACGAATCACCTGCGCGGCGACTATCTACTTGGCGCGCGATCCGCACTATGGACGACCATAGGGATGCGGAACGATACAAGACCGCAGTGAGCGGACTGGAGCGGAAGGAGGCGTCATGGGTTCGGTGCGCAAGGCGAGCGCCTGGCTGGGACTCGTCGAGGACAGTGACGAGCGTTACTACGACGACGAGTACGCCGAGGGCGCGGAGACGGGCGACGCGTGGGTCACCGACCCCCGGGTGCGCGTGGCTTCCGAGTCCGCCCAGGAGCAGGGCCGCCGGATCGCGACGGTCTCCCCGGACAGCTTCCGGGACGCCCGTGCCATCGGCGAGCTGTTCCGGGACGGCGTCCCGGTCATCGTGAACCTGACGTCCATGGAGCCCAGCGACGCAAAGCGGGTGGTGGACTTCGCCGCGGGACTGACCTTCGGCCTGCGCGGCTCGATCGAGCGCGTCGCCACCCGGGTCTTCCTGCTGAGCCCCGCCGACACTCAGGTGGTCAGCGGGGAGGCCGCAGGCCGCTCCACTCAGGACGGTTTCTTCAACCAGAGCTGAGCAAGGTGCTCGCCGGCTCGCGAGCCTGTACGGCTTTCGAGGACGACGGTCCGCCGGTCTACCGGAAGGCGTCCAGGCCGGTGAGTGCCTTGCCCAGCACCAGCTGGTGCATCTCGACGGTGCCCTCGTAGGTGAGCACCGACTCGAGGTTTGTCGCATGACGCATCACGGGGTACTCCAGCGAAATCCCGTTCGCACCGAGGATGGTGCGCGAGGTGCGACAGATCTCGATCGCCTCCCGCACATTGTTGAGCTTCCCGAAGCTGACCTGTTCGGGGCGGAGCTTCCCGGCGTCCATGCGGCGGCCCAGATGGTGCGCGAGCAGGATCCCCTTGTGCAGTTCGACGGCCATGTCGGCGAGCTTGGCCTGGGTGAGCTGGAAGCCGCCGATCGGCCTGCCGAACTGCTCGCGTGTCTTCGCGTACTCCACAGCCGCCTCGAAGCTGGACCGCGCGGCGCCCATCGAGCCCCAGACGATGCCGTAGCGCGCGTGCGACAGACAGCTCAGCGGGCCCTTCAGACCGGTGACTTCCGGCAGTACGGCGTCGGCCGGCAACCGCACCTCGTCGAGGACGAGTTCGCTGGTGACGCTCGCGCGCAGGGACCACTTGTGCTTGATCTCGGGCGCGGAGAAGCCTGCGGCGTCGGTCGGTACGACGAACCCGCGAATGCCTTCATCGGTCTGTGCCCACACCACGGCGACACCGGCCACCGAGCCATTGGTGATCCACATCTTGCGGCCGGCGAGCACCCAGTCGCCGCCGTCGCGCTTGGCGAAGGTGCGCATACCGGCCGGGTCGGAGCCGTGGTCGGGCTCGGTCAGGCCGAAGCAGCCGATGATCTCACCGGCAGCCATGCCGGGCAGCCACCGCTGCTTCTGCTCCTCGGAGCCGAAGCGGTGGATCGCGTACATGGCGAGCGAGCCCTGTACGGAGACGAGGGAGCGGATGCCGGAGTCGGCGGCCTCGAGCTCCAGGCAGGCCAGTCCGTACTGGACGGCGGTGGCGCCCGCGCAGCCGTATCCCTTCAGCGACATGCCGAGCGCGCCGATCGAGCCGAGCTCGCGGGCCAGTTCACGGAGGGCGGGGAGCTCTCCGCTCTCGTACCAGTCGGCGATGTACGGCAGGACGCGGTCGGCGGCCCAGGTGCGGACGGTGTCGCGGATCGCGAGGTCCTCGGGGTCGAGCAGATCGTCGAGACCGAGGGGGTCGCCGGCGTCGAAGGGCGGCAGCTTCGAGGGTGCGGACATGACGTGGCCTCCGGTGGCGCTCACACAGCGGTTCACAGAAAAGTTCACGGAGAAACGGGGAAACGGGGAAGGTGACGGGCAGGATCACCGAAAACTAGCAGTGTTAGTTACGGCACGGGCTGACGTTACGGCTCAGCGTGCCGTGCGTCCAGACCCGGTCGCCTCGGCGGGCTGGCGGCTGGCCGGCAGCGAGACTTCCGGGCGCCTCGGCTTCGGGCACTTCTCGACCGCCGCGCACTCCATCACCCGTGGCAGCCGCAGCGCGGCGAGCGCGCCGAGCAGCAGCAGGCCCGCGCTGACCAGGAGCGTGACATGGAGGCCGTTGACGAAGGAGTGACGGGCGGTGGTGCGCAGCAACTCTCCGGAGGCACCGCCCAGCCGGTCCGCCACCTGGTAGGCCTCGCCCAGCGAGTGGGCCGCGGCGGAGCTCGCCGAGCCGGGGACGCCCGTGAGGTTGACGAGCGACGGCGCGTAGGCCGCGTTCATGACGCTGCCGAGCAGGGCTATCCCCATGCCCGCACCGAGTTGGTAGGAGGTCTCGCCGATCGCGGCCGCGCCGCCCGCCTGGTCCGGCGGAGCCTCGCTGAGCATCGACTCGTACGCGGCGAACAGCGTGGTCTGCAGCCCGAAGCCGAGGAATACGAAGCCCGTGGTGAGCAGCCACGGCCGGTCGTGCTGTCCCATCATGGTCAGCAGCAGCACCGACGCTGCGGTCAGGACGAAGCCCCAGCCGACCATCCGGCGCGGGCCGATCCGGTGCAGCGTGTGCGAGCCGGTGGCGCCGGCAGCCATCGCGGCGAAGGTCAGCGGCAGCAGCCGCAGACCGGTCTCCAGCGGACTGAGCCCGAGGACCAGCTGCAGATACTGGACGGCGATCAGCTCCAGACCGACCAGCGCCAGCATGGCGAGCACGATGCAGCCGACGGAGGTGGAGAAGGCGACCCTGGCGAACATTTGCATATCGATCAACGGGTGCTCGCGGCGCTTCTGCCGCCGTACGAACAGGGCGAGCAGCACACCGCCGAGCAGCAGCGGGCCGACCGTTCTGACGTCGAGAACCGTATCGCCGGCGCCCAGCCGCTTCACGCCGAGGACCGCGCCGAGCACTCCGCCTGCCGCCATCAGCGCGCCGAGCACGTCCCAGGGTCCGTCGGCGCCGCCCCTGGACTCGGGGAGCAGCCAGCGGCCTATCGGCAGGATCAGTGCCATCAGCGGAATGTTGATCAGGAAGACCGAGCCCCACCAGAAGTGCTCGACGAGAAAGCCGCCGAGTACGGGTCCGGTGGCGGCGCCGACCGCGGCGACCGCGGTCCACATGCCGATCGCCATCGCCCGCTCCCGCCGGTCCGGGAAGACCGCGCGGAGGATCGAGAGCGTCGCGGGCATGATCATCGCGCCGCCGACGCCGAGCAGGGCGCGCGCCCCGATCAGCACCTCGGGGCTGGTGGCGAGGGCGGCGACCGCGGAGGCGGCGCCGAAGGTTCCGTAGCCGATCAGCAGGACACGGCGGCGGCCGACCCGGTCACCGAGAGTGCCGAAGAGGATCAGCAGCGCGGCACAGATGAGGGGGTACGCGTCCACGATCCACAGCAGCTCGACGCCGCTGGGGCGGAGGTCCTCGGTGACGGCGGGGACGGCGACATGCAGCACGGTCGCGTCGAGGGCGACCAGCAGAAGACTGATGCAGAGGACGACAAGGACGACCCAGCGGTTGGCACCGCCGCCGACGGCACGCAGCCGTGCTCCGGCCGTGGTCGTCCCGGACATGTACACGTACCTCCCATGAGTCCCTCGCGCTCGGTGGGCCAGCCGGGGACGGTATTGAGTGGTGTCCCACAGGGCGGCCCGGCATCGACGGGCGAGTGAGCCGTCAGCGTACGCGAGTTCAGGCGTGTGGCGCGTGGTCCATCTCTCACCCCGAAGCCCACCCGCGTGTGGCGTACGCCACTCCGCAACCCTCTGGACGCCCCGCGGACGCCCTGACCAGGGGCCCACCGGAGCCGATCTTGGGCGGCTCCGAATGAGGGGAAAATTCCGTACGGGCAAGCGGTGAACTATTTCTGATGCACAGAAAGAGCACTCCCGAGAGGGCCGCCGAGGAAATGGGACATGAGGTCACCGGGATTTCCGTATTGGCCCGGAATAAAGCCGGAGCTGAGACATACTCCACATCACATCGTCATCACAAACACGCCGGATCGCCCTAGGCCGACACTCACTCGCTGTAACGTCGATTGGGTGCGTACCGACATCTTTGCCCGGCTGGACCGGGAGCCGGAACCGCCGAAGATAGAGATCCCGCGGATGAGCCGCACCCGTCTCGCCCTCTTCGGCGGGACGTTGGTGTTCTATCTCGCCATCGTCGTGGCCGTGCTTGCCCCGACCTGGCTGGTGATCATCGACTGGAAGGTCATGCTCTTCCGGCCCTATCAGCAGTGGCCGGAGCTGCACGCCTTTCTCGACTACTTCGTGGTGCTCGGCCAGCGCGGGCCTACGGCCGTGATGGTGGCGGCCTGGCTGGGCTGGCGCTCCTGGCGTCAGCACACCCTGCGCCCCCTGCTCGCGCTCGGCGCCTCGCTGCTGCTGCTCAACGCGACGGTTGGCGCCGTCAAGATCGGTCTCGGCCGCCTCGGCCCCCACTACGCGACGCAGATCGGTTCCGCCGAACTCTTCGCCGGCGGCGATATATTTCCCTCCGGGCATACCGCCAACGCGGTCGTGACCTGGGGAATCCTGGCGTATCTGGCCACCACTCCGCGAGCCAGACGCTATCTGTCGGCGGTCTCGGCGGTGGTCTCCCTCGGTGTCGGCCTCACGACCGTTTATCTCGGTACGCACTGGCTGAGCGATGTGCTGCTCGGCTGGGCCGCCGGGCTGCTGATCCTGCTCGCCCTGCCCTGGTGCGAGCCGCTGATCGGCCGTGCGGAGGCCTGGATCCTCTCGCTGCGCGAGCAGTGGCGTGCGCGCCGTCGGCTCGCTCCTTCGCTGCCGGTCGCGGCCGGTGGTCCGAGGCCCTCGATGTTCCCGCAGCGCGGGGCCGGGCAGGACGAGGGTCAGAGCCGCGAGCCGGTGGCCGCAGGCGGCGGCACCCGGCCGCCGTCCAGCACGAGGACGACGACGCAGCTCACACAGCCGCGGTCGCACGCGGTGCGCTCCGAGCGGATGCCGATCACTCCGTCCGGCAGCCGCCGTCCGCCGACCTCACGGCCGGCCACGGGCGGCTGACGGGCAACGGAGCGCGCTCCGTTGCCCGTACGACGAAGGCCCCGACCGTCCTGGTCGGGGCCTTCGTCGTACCTGTATGTCAGCTGGGTCAGCCTGGCCAGCAGCGGATGACGGTGCCGCCCTCCACCTCGAAGTTGAGCCGGCCCATCAGGTACTCCATGGTGATGATCGCGCCCGGCGGCAGCGCTCTGACGGTGGTCCAGCCGCGCTCGCGGGCCAGTTGCTCGGCGTCCTCGGCGGCGAGTCCGACATACGCCTCGGCGGCGTCGTCTGGCTGTGCGGGAGGAGTCGGTGTGGGAACCATGCCACCCACCGTAGGCGGCGGCGGACGGTGACGGAAGCCAGGCCCGCTTACGCATCAGCAGTCCCATGTACCTCACCGGTCACGCTTCTGTCACAGGATCACGACACGCGTTTAACTCGAACGCCATCACTCGAACGAGCAGTTCAGAGCGGCTTGCACGGTAATTCAGGAGCCCTTGGCTACCATGCTCAATTCCCGGCAGAAATACCCTCCGGGGAGTGAGAGAGGGTGAATTGACGGGGCGTAGGGAATTCACCGGATCCTTACGGAATCCACCGACACCTTCGTACCGTCTCTCGGCCGAACGTCCACTCCCCCGCGTACGCACCCTGTTGGAGACGACCGACGGCGAGCATCATGTCTGGAGCCCGATACCGAATGACCGAAGCCCGAGCCGCGGACAGCCAGGGGGCAGCGATGGGTACGGAGACCGCCGAGGCCACAGCGGGACCGGCCCGGGTACGGCGGCCGGGCAGGGTGCTTGTGGACTGGTTGACCACCACCGACCACAAGAAGATCGGGCATCTCTACCTGATCACGTCGTTCCTCTTCTTCCTGATCGCCGGACTGATGGCCCTGATGATGCGGGCCGAGCTGGCCCGCCCGGGGCTGCAGCTGATGAGCAACAACCAGTTCAACCAGCTGTTCACGATGCACGGCACGATCATGCTGCTGCTCTTCGCCACTCCGGCCTTCGCCGGCTTCGCCAACGAGATCATGCCGCTGCAGATCGGCTCGCCCGACGTGGCCTTCCCCCGGCTGAACATGCTCTCGTACTGGCTGTATCTCTTCGGCGCCCTGATCGTGCTCGGCTCCGTGCTGAGCCCGAGCGGCCCGGCGAACTTCGGCTGGTTCGCCTACGCTCCGCTCAACTCCCTGGAGCGCTCGCCGGGTATCGGCGCCGACATGTGGATCATGGGTCTCGCGCTCGCGGGCTTCGGCACGATCCTCGGCGCGGTCAACTTCATCACCACCATCGTCGGGATGCGCGCGCCCGGCCTGACGATGTTCCGGCTGCCGATCTTCACCTGGAACGTGCTCTTCACGTCGATCCTGGTGCTGTTCGCCTTCCCCGTGCTCGCGGCGGCGCTGCTGGTGCTCGAGTCGGACCGGCGGCTCGGATCGATGGTGTTCCAGCCGCAGTTCGGAGGGGCGCTGCTGTGGCAACACCTGTTCTGGTTCTTCGGCCATCCCGAGGTCTACATCATCGCGCTGCCCTTCTTCGGCATCGTCACCGAGATCATCCCGGTCTTCTCCCGGAAGCCGATCTTCGGTTACCTCACGCTCGTCGCCGCGACCATGGCCATCACCGGACTCTCGGTGGTGGTGTGGGCGCACCATATGTTCGCCACCGGAGCGGTGCTGCTGCCTTTCTTCTCGTTCATGTCCTTCCTGATCGCAATCCCGACCGGGGTGAAGTTCTTCAACTGGACGGGGACGATGCTCAGGGGCTCACTGTCGTTCGAGACACCGATGCTGTGGGCCATCGGTTTCCTGGTCTCGTTCCTCTTCGGCGGGCTGACCGGCGTCATCCTGGCCTCGCCCCCGATGGACTTCCATGTCACCGACTCGTACTTCGTGGTGGCGCACTTCCACTACGTCGTCTTCGGCACCGTCGTCTTCGCGACCTTCGGCGGCTTCTTCTTCTGGTGGCCCAAGTTCACCGGAAAGATGCTCGACGAACGGCTCGGCAAGATCCAGTTCTGGACGCTGTTCATCGGCTTCCACACCACCTTCCTGGTCCAGCACTGGCTGGGCGCGGAGGGCATGCCGCGGCGGTACGCGGACTATCTGGCGGCCGACGGCTTCACGGTCCTCAACACCGTCTCGACCATCGGCTCGTTCCTGCTCGGCATCTCGACGCTGCCGTTCCTCTACAACGTCTGGAAGACGGCCAAGTACGGGAAGAAGGTCGAGGTGGACGACCCATGGGGATTCGGGCGTTCGCTGGAGTGGGCGACCTCCTGCCCACCGCCGCGCCACAACTTCGTGACCCTCCCGCGCATCCGATCCGAGTCGCCCGCCTTCGATCTGCACCATCCCGAGTTCGCGGCACTGGAGCAGCTGGTGCAGGAGCAGGAGGCCATCAACCGAGGGCCCGGGACAGCCGGTCCCGCACCGTCCTGATGTGCTCGGTCAGCTCCTGCGGCTCGATCACCTCGAAGTCCACGCCCATCAGCATCACATGGACGACCAGCACATCCAGGCTCGCGGCTCCGGTGCGCAGCAGACAGCTGCTGTCGTCGACCGCCTCCAGCACCCCGTGGGACGGGCCGACGGTCCGGGCGGCCAGCTCGGCGGACGTATGGAGCCGGATGACCGCCTGTGCCGCGTAGGCGCGGGTGGAGACGCCACGGGAGACATACGCGGCGAGATCCTCGGCCGGCGGAGTACGAGGGGTGAAGCGCGGGCCGTGCGGCGGCTTCGGCGTGATGCGGTCGGCCCGGAACGTACGCCAGTCGGCGCGCTCCAGGTCCCAGGCGACGAGATACCAGCGCCGCTCGGTGCAGACGAGGCGGTGCGGTTCGACGCTGCGGCGGGTGACGGAGCCGCTGTGGTCGAGGTAGTCGAAACGCAGTCGCTCGCTGTCCCGGCAGGCGTTGGCCAGCTCGGTCAGCACACTCGCGTCGACGGTGGAGCCCTGCGGCCCGCGCAGCATCGGCACGGTGAAGGCGTTGAGCGCCCCGACCCGGCGGCGCAGCCGGGTGGGCAGCACCTGCTCCAGCTTGGCCAGGGCGCGTACGGACGTTTCGCCGATGCCCTCGATGCCGTTTCCGGCGGCGGTACGCAGGCCGACCGCGACGGCCACCGCCTCCTCGTCGTCGAGCAGCAGCGGCGGCAGCTCGGCCCCCGCGCCGAGCTGATAGCCGCCGCCCGTGCCGGGGCTGGCGTTGACCGGGTAGCCGAGCTCGCGCAGCCGTTCGACATCGCGCCGTACGGTGCGCGGCGTGACACCGAGCCGGTCGGCCAGATCGGAGCCGGACCATTCGCGGTGGGCCTGCAGCAATGAGAGCAGGCGCAGCAGTCTTGCCGAGGTCTCCAACATGGCTGCGAGTCTGCCAGTCATTGAGGACAGCCACTGTCCTCAAAGATGCGCAGGGCGACTTCAGCCCGCTGCGGTGAGACGTACGCTGAGGTCGTTGTCGGCCGTGTAGCAGGCGGCTGCGTGGCAGGTGTCCGTGGTCACCTTGGGGTACACGAAGATGGCCCTCTTGTCCCAGATGTCGTCGAGGATGCGGGAGATCCGTACCGCGGCTGCGTCCGCGGCCGGGCGCAGCCACAGCTCCCACAACTGCTCCTTGCCGACAGGCACTTCGGCCATCGGCCCGCACGGCAGAGCGAAGGCGAAGGTGCTGCCCTCGCCGGTCACCGGCACTTCGTGGACCCGGTCGCCGGAGCGGAGCCTGGCCTCGGCCACGGCTCCCTCGCCCAGCTCGGCCCCGTGCAGCCGGCCCTCCACCGTCACCGCGCCCCGCTCGGGCGAGAGGCCGATGTCGCCCGCCTCGGCGTGCGGCGCGCGCAGCCAGCAGCGCACCGCGAGCTTGCCGTCCGCCGTCGGGTACGGGACGCGCACGGCGATCCGGCCGGCCTCGGGGGCGCGGTCGACGAGCGCCCGCAGATCCCGTATGCCGGGCTCGATGGCGTCCCCGTCGGCGGTGCGGACATCCCAGCGGCCCTCGGCCAGTTCGACCGTGCTGGGCAGTACGGCGCGCGAAGTGCCGTCCCCCGAAGGGGTCAGCGGCAGCCGCACCTCGTCCGTCGCGTCCTTGCCGTGCCGCTTCAGCACGAGCACCGCGTCCGGCGAGCCGGCACCGGCCAGGTCGAAGGTGATACCGCAGGCCGCGTCCGCGACGCAGTCCGCCCGTGGCGTCCGCCGCTCGGTGGCCGAGGTGGTGGACGTGGTCATGAGGTCTTCTTCCTTTTCCGGATCGCGTCGGCGGCCAGATAGCGCAGGCAGTAGACCGCGTCGTACACCGCGCCCCGGCCGCGGTGCAGCGCGTCGCGCAGCGCACTGCGCGAGCGGCCGCTCCTGGCTCGCGCGACCAGATCGGTGAACAGGGCCTCGTGGCGCTCCGCGATCCTCGCCGGGTCGAAGCGGGCGGATGCGGAGAGCGCCGCCCGGCCTGTGCGGCGGCGCAGTTCGTCGTCGTTGATCAGCTCGAGAAGTGCGTCGGCGATCGCGTCCACGTCGCCGACCGGCACCAGCCGGCCGTCGACACCGTCCTCGATGATCTCGCCGGGCCCGTGCGGGCAGTCGGTGGACACGACGGGGACGCCGCAGCGCATCGCCTCGACGATGGTCATGCCGAACGACTCCATGCTGGAGGTGACGGCGGCGATCGAGCCCTTGACCCACTCCGGTTCGAGCGGATTGGCGGGCCCCATCAGGAAGACATGGTTGTGCAGCCCGCGCTCCTCGATGAGGGCGTGCAGGGCGTGCTTCTCGTTGCCCGTCGCGTCTCCGCTGCCGTAGATCCGCAGCCGCCAGTCGGGGCGGGCCGCGACCACCTTGGAGAAGGCCTTGACCAGGACGTCGTACCGCTTGACCTTGGTCAGCCGGCCGGCCGCGACGATCCATTTGCTGGAGGCGTCGGCCGGGGCGACGGTGGGCACGGGCACGCTGTTGGGGACGGAGTCGATGCGTACGCCGCGCAGCTTCAGCTGCGTGCGGTAGGAGCGGGCGTCCGCCTCGGTGACAGTGGTGACAGCGTCGAGCAAGCGGTAGCGGTGGCCGATCTCGCGGCGGAGCCGGTAGCCGTGGCTGTCCAGCGTGAGGTGCTCCTGGGCGACACGGACCGGCCCGTTCCTGGTCTGTCGGGCGATATGGACATTGAGCCCGGGCCGGGTGCCGACCACGACATCGGCCCGGAGGGATCCCAAGTGGGCGGCGATCCGGGCGTCGGTGAGGCGGCTGTACTGCTTGTGCCGGCCGTCACCGCGCGGGAAGACCTTCGCCGGGCGCTTGTAGTCCGGGTGATTGCCGTCGTAGTCGGGGCTGTTTCTGCGCAGATCGACCAGGTGCTTCATGGTGACGCCGACGGGGGCGCCGAGGGTGGGCTCGTCACGGTGGCGGAAGACGGAGACGATCTCGACGTCGTGCTGCTGAGCCAGGGCATGGGCCAGGTTGAACGCCGTCCGGATCGTCCCGCCGATGCCGTACGCGTTGTGGAGCAGGAAAGAGATGTGCATACGCTGCCGCGTCCCCCTGGTCTTGGTTTCGGCACGAGTGGACTTTACTTGGCTCCTAAGGCCGGTAAGGGAGCTGGGGCACGGTGAAGCAGCTGTCGTTCATCTCTCCATTCTGGGTGACCTGGCCCCTTGTCATCCTGTCGGCGGGCGAAGGACAGACAGGTGCGGCGGCCCTGGGAGGCTCGGCCAGTACCGAGATGGTTCGAGGTCGGCGGCGACCGCACGGAAATTCGGAAGGGCGAAGTCGGTCTGTTCGCTGACGACGCGGTAGCCCTCAGCCTTCAGGCTCTGCGGGATGAGACGGGCGGAGAGCCCGCCGAGCTGCCGATGCCGGAATGACCAGCATCGTGTCTGCCTCGAGCCGGTCCGGAGAGCTCCCGATCAGCTTCTTGTTGGCCGTGTAGAGGGCCTGCCAGCCACCCTTGATCCGGTAGCGCGTGGCGATCGCGAAGAGGGTGTCACCCGGCTCGACCGTATGGACCCGGCCGCTGAGCCCGTACTTCCTGGAGCAGGCGGGCCAGGCGCTCCAGCCCTGCATACGCAGCACCTCCTGCGCCACCTCGATCTGCTCGTCACGGGTGGCGAGGTCGGCGCGCGGCGCGTACACGAGTCCGCCGTACTTCACCCAGGTGGACTGCCAGAACTGCAGCCCGCCGTAGTAGCCGTTGCCTGTGTTGATGTGCCAGTTTCCGCCGCCCTCGCACTCGGCGAGGCAGCTCCAGGGCCAGCCACTGGCGGCACAGTCGGGCGGCCCGGCGTCTGCGCCGACACCGGGGCTGCCGGGGGCGGGGCTGCCGATACCGGGACTGCCGGGGGCGGGCGGCGGTGGAAGGCGGGGCGCGGCGTACGCACCGCGCAACGGGACGAGCGACAGCAGCAGGGCCACCAGCGCCGCGGGCCAAAAGCTGATCTTCGGCATCGGGTCACGCTAGGCAGCACGGCACGGCGAGAGCAGGTGCCGCGCGCGACGGCAGGCAGCCCCACCCGGTCGGACCCGGGCGGGGCTGCCGAAGGACGCCTCAGAGAGCGAGCTTCTGCCCGGGCACGATGAGGTTCGGATCACCGCCGATGACGGTCTTGTTGGCGGTGTACAGGACGCGCCAGTCCGCGCCGTGCGCGGCGGCGATCCCGCTCAGGGTGTCGCCGCGGCGGACGGTGTAGTCGCCGCCGCGGGCGCTGCCGCGGCCGGTGTGGTTCGATGCCCGCTCCGGCGCCTTTGCCGGAGCCTCGGCCTGGACATTGGCCTCGGTCCTGACCTTGGCCTTGGTCTTGGCGTTGGTGTGGGCCTTGGGAGCGGCGGCCTCGGATGCCGCCGGTGCAGTGCCGTACGCGCCGGCCCGCGCCGCGCAGGTGGGCCATGCGCCCCAGCCCTGCGCCCGCTGGACCTGCGCGGCGACGGCGATCTGCTGCCCCTTGCTCGCCTTGTCGGCGGTGGACGCGTACGCCCCGCCACCGTAGGCGCGCCAGGTGCCGGCGGAGAACTGCAGCCCGCCGTAGTAGCCGTTGCCTGTGTTGATGTGCCAGTTTCCGCCGCTCTCGCACGATGCGATGCGGTCCCATACTCCGTTGTCCGCCGCCCGGGCCTCGCCCGTGGAGGCGAGCAGTGCCAGCGGTGCCACCAGTGCGGCACCTACGAGCGCTGCTGTGTCACGCCTGCGTATGGAACGGGAACTCGTGAACATCAAATCCCTCTCGAAGGACCCGGGGTCCCTCGCGGCGGTGCGGACTTCGGCGCATCCGGCACCCCTGTCCGCTCCGCCTCACCCGCCTGAGGTGGTCGTGCTGTGCTGCTTCTGTGCCGTACTGGCTGTACGGCCCGGCGGGTTGTCCCGGGCGGTGCTCTCTGCACACGGCGGAGGAATCTAGAGAGGTCAACCCTCTGGTATCAACCAATCCCTCGTCATTCCAGGCCAGTTGCCTGTTACTCGCAGTACCGACAATTTCCGGCCACCCACTTGATTCGCTGATTTCATGATTTGTCGACCTGCCGGTGAACTGATCTGTGACTCGGTTCACCGCGCCAACTTCCATGCACCCAGCAGCTGTTGACATGGAGTAACCAATTCCGGCCGTCACATCACCGCTTGCGTTGGACGGTGCGATTCCGTTCCTTCTCGCGCGTGACTCCGGCCACAGATCACCCGTTGAGCTCATGACGAGCCGGGAACCGCCCGGCGCACGTGTCAAGTCCGCTCAAGTTCGAGGAGCCACCCGTGCCGCGCATGCTCGACGTCAGCGAGGACGTACGCGCCGAGATCGGCGACGAAGAGGCCGACCGGCTGCTCGCCGGCAGGAACAGCCCGGGCAGCTACGACTGCACCTCCTGCCGCACCCCGGGCGACTCCGAGCAGGAACGCACCAGCACGGTGCTGTTCGTCGGCGACGAGACCGCCGTTCTCGCCTTCGCCCACGCCTCCTGCATCCCCTCACAGGTCGTCCAGGTCGCCGAGGACCAACTGCTGGGCGCGGTACGGTCCATCACCGGCGAGGAGCAGCAGATCCCCGGCGCCGGTCCCAAACAGGCCGTCCTCGGCATCACCAGCGGACTGGTACTGATCGAGGGCGAACTGCACCCGGCCCTGGTCGTCGAACCGACCGCGCCCATCGCCCGCCCCGGCACGACCGGCAGCGGCGGCGACGACTTCCTCCCGCTCCTCATCGAACAGGGCTTCCTGCCGATCGCCGACGTGAACCAGCGGCCCAATCAGCTGCCCGGCTGGTCCGTCCTGGTCGCCATGGGCCAGCTGCACGCCGTGCTCCAGCCCGGCACCGGCGGCGGCAGCCCGGTCGCCTGGTGGCAGGCCCATCAGCCGCTGCAGGTCACGGACGGCTGGCGCGCGGCCGCCAACAAGTCGCACACGGTCCTGGTCTTCGCCGCGCCGGTGGGCTCCATCGGCCAGCAGCCCCGCGAGGACCTGCTGCGTGCGGCGCTGGAGAAGGCGGCGGCCGGCGGCCGGCTGGTCGCCGCGGCCATGCCGCTCGCGGGCACCTGAGCGGGCACCTGAGCAGGCACCTGAGGAACGACTGACGGAGCGCGCGACATACGCCGGGGGTACGGAGACGTACACCCGGCGGACGTCTTTGTACCGTCCCCCGGAAGAATCCGGCTCCGCCGAGACCGCATCTGTCCGACGGCAAGGTCGTTGCAGGTACGTGCACTCATACGACCCCTCCCGCCAGCCGTACCAGAGCCAGATCCCCTCCATGCGCCCCGCGAGCGACGGACCGGCAGGCCACTCGCCCACGCCGATCTACGACGCGCTGTACTCCGAGTACCGCAGGGCGTTCCGGGCCTTTCCGGGCGACCGGAGCGGTGAGGAGGATCTCGACTTCAGGGCCTTCGGCACAGGGCCGCACAGCAGCCACGGCGGCCCCTCAGGTCATCCGGGCCATACGGTCCACCCCGGGACCTGGCAGTCGTATCCCGGGATCCGTCCGCACAGCGGTATGCACAAGCCGGCGGCGCTGCCACCGGCACCCCGCAGAGGTCTGTGACCGCGAGAGACCATCGCGAGGGACCATATGGCGCTGCCCCGGACCGTTCGCCGGTCCGGGGCAGCGCCACATCGTTACGTCACTTCTTGCGGCCGCGCTTCTCGCGCACCCGAACCGAGATGTGGATCGGGGTGCCCTCGAAGCCGAACTCCTCACGCAGCCGGCGCTCGACGAAGCGCCGGTAGCCGTGCTCCAGGAAGCCGGAGGCGAAGAGCACGAATCGCGGCGGCTTGGTGCCGGCCTGCGTGCCGAAGAGGATGCGGGGCTGCTTGCCACCGCGGATGGGGTGCGGGTGCGAGGCGACGATCTCGCCGAGGAAGGCGTTGAGCCGACCGGTGGGTACCCGGGTCTCCCAGCCCGCCAGCGCCGTCTCGATCGCCGGGACCAGCTTCTCCATGTGGCGGCCGGTACGGGCGGAGACATTGACCCGCGGCGCCCAGGCGATCTGCCCGAGCTCGGTCTCGATCTCGCGCTCGAGGTAGTAGCGGCGCTCCTCGTCGAGGTTGTCCCACTTGTTGAACGCGACGACCATCGCGCGGCCCGCCTCGACGGCCATGGTGATGATCCGCTGGTCCTGGACGCTGATGGACTCGGTCGCGTCGATCAGTACGACCGCGACCTCCGCCTTCTCCACGGCGGCGGCGGTACGCAGCGAGGCGTAGTAGTCCGCGCCCTCCTGGAGGTGGACGCGGCGGCGGATGCCCGCCGTGTCGACGAACTTCCAGGTGATACCGCCGAGTTCGATCAGCTCGTCGACCGGGTCACGGGTGGTGCCGGCGATCTCGTTGACGACGACCCGGTCCTCGTTGGCCACCTTGTTCAGCAGCGAGGACTTGCCGACGTTCGGGCGGCCGATCAGGGCGATACGGCGCGGGCCGCCGACGGCGTTGCCGAAGGTCTGGGCCGGGGCCTCGGGCAGCGCCTCCAGGACGGCGTCGAGCATGTCGCCCGTGCCACGGCCGTGCAGCGAGGAGACGGGGTGCGGCTGGCCGAGACCGAGCGACCACAGGGCGGTCGCGTCCGCCTCGCCGCTCGGCCCGTCGACCTTGTTGGCGCAGAGCACGACGGGCTTGCCGGCCCGGCGCAGCAGCTTGACGACGGCCTCGTCGGTGTCGGTGGCGCCGACCGTGGAGTCCACGACGAAGACGACCGCGTCGGCGGCCTCGATCGCGTACTCGGCCTGGGCGGCTACGGAGGCGTCGATGCCGAGGACGTCCTGCTCCCAGCCCCCGGTGTCGACGACCTTGAAGCGGCGGCCCGCCCACTCGGCCTCGTAGGTGACGCGGTCGCGGGTGACGCCGGGCTTGTCCTCGACGACGGCCTCGCGACGGCCGATGATGCGGTTCACCAAGGTCGACTTGCCGACATTGGGGCGGCCGACGACGGCGAGGACGGGCAGCGGGCCGTGACCGGCCTCGCCGATCGCGTTCTCGACGTCGTCGACGTCGAAGCCCTCTTCCGCGGCGAGCTCCATGAACTCCGCGTACTCGGCGTCGCCAAGCTCCCCGTGCTCGTCGCCGGAGTGGATCTGGTCGTTCATGAAGTCCGTACCTCGTTACGTTGCATCATCGATGGCCCCGCGATCGCGCGGTCCACTACTCAAGTCTTACCTAGCGCCCGGTGAGACGCTTGGCGTTTTCCAGGTGGGCGGTCAGCCGCTCCTGGATCCGTACGGTGGCGTCGTCCAGCGCCTTGCGGGTGCGCCGACCGCTGCCGTCGCCCGCTTCGAAGGCCTCGCCGAAGACGACGTCGACCTTGCTGCGCAGCGCGGGCAGCGCCTTTATCAACCGTCCGCGGCGCTCGGTGCTTCCCAGCACCGCCACCGGGACGATCGGCGCCCCGCTGCGCAGGGCGAAGTAGGCGAGCCCGGCGCGGAGCGAGGCGAAGTCGCCTTCGCCCCTGGTGCCCTCGGGGAAGATACCGAGGACTCCGCCGTTCTCCAGCACGCTCAGCGCGTTGGTGATGGCGGTGCGGTCGGCGGTCGTACGGTCCACTTTGAGCTGACCGATTCCGAGCAGGAAGGGGTCGAGGGGACCGACGAACGCCTCCTTCTTGATCAGGAAGTGCACGGGACGGGGGGCGGTGCCCATCAGCATCGGCCCGTCGATGTTGTGCGAGTGGTTCACCGCGAGGATCACCGGTCCGGCCGCCGGAACCCGCCAGGCGCCCAGCACCCGCGGCTTCCACAGCCCGTACATCAGCCCGATGCCGATACCCCGGCCGACCGCCGCGCCCCTCTCGGACGGTGCGGTCACCGGGCGGCCCGCTTCTCCTCGACGAGGGTGACGACGCACTCGACGACCTGCTGCAGGGTCAGGTCGGTGGTGTCCACCTCGACCGCGTCGTCCGCCTTGGCGAGCGGCGAGGTCTTACGGCTGGAGTCGGCCGCGTCCCGCTTGATCAGGGCTTCCCTGGTGGCCGCGACATCGGAGCCCTTCAGCTCGCCGGACCGGCGGGCGGCGCGGGCCTCCGGCGAAGCGGTCAGGAAGATCTTCAGTTGCGCGTCGGGCAGGACCGTGGTGCCGATGTCGCGTCCCTCGACGACGATGCCCTTCTCGGCGGCCGCGGCGATGGAACGCTGCAGCTCGGTGATCCGGGCCCGCACCTCGGGGACGGCGCTGACGGCGCTCACCTTGGAGGTGACGTCCTGGGTGCGGATCGGCCCGGCGGCGTCCACGCCGTCGACGGTGATGCCCGGGGCGGCGGGGTCGGTGCCGGAGACGATGGCGGGCTTGGCGGCGGCGGTGGCGACCGCGGCGGCGTCCTGCACATCGACGCCGTTGCTGATCATCCACCAGGTGATCGCCCGGTACTGCGCACCGGTGTCCAGGTAGCTCAGCCCCAGAGCGGCGGCGACGGCCTTGGAGGTGCTCGACTTGCCCGTGCCGGAGGGGCCATCGATGGCGACGATCACGGATTCCACGGTGTCGGACACCTTCCTGGTACGCGGGGTGGGCCGGCGGAAATGCCAAGGGACCCTGCACAAGGTTACCGAGTACTCAGCACCGTCCTGACACACGGATGGCGGAGCCGTAGGCAGCACCCGTGCGCCGGCCGGTGCCAGGTCGACCACTACTGCCGGATCGACCAGCCCCTCTCCCGCAGGGATGCCGTGAGGACCGTCGCCGCTGTCGGCTCCACCATCAATTGCACCAGGCCCGCCTGCTGGCCCGTCGCATGCTCGATACGGACGTCCTCGATGTTCACGCCCGCGCGGCCGGCGTCCGCGAAGATACGGGCCAGCTCCCCCGGCTGGTCGCTGATCAGGACCGCCACGATCTCGTACGACGTCGGGGCCTGGCCGTGCTTGCCGGGGACCCGGACCCGGCCCGCGTTGCCGCGGCGCAGGACGTCCTCGATGCCCTCCGCGCCGCCCTGGCGCTTGGACTGGTCCGAGGACTGCAGGGCCCGCAGCGCCTGGACCGTCTCGTCCAGGTCCGCCGCGACCCCGGCCAGTACATCGGCCACCGGGCCCGGGTTCGCCGAGAGGATCTCGACCCACATCCGGGGGTCGGAGGCCGCGATCCGTGTGACGTCGCGGATGCCCTGGCCACAGAGCCGTACTGCCGTGTCGTCCGCCTCCTCAAGACGCGCCGCGACCATCGAGGAGATCAGCTGGGGGGTGTGGGAGACCAGGGCGACCGCCCGGTCGTGCGCGTCGGCGTCCATGACCACCGGGACGGCACGGCAGAGCGCCACCAGCTCGAGGGCGAGGTTGAGGACCTCGGTGTCCGTGTCGCGCGTGGGCGTGAGCACCCATGGGCGGCCCTCGAACAGGTCCGCCGTGCCCGCGAGCGGACCCGAGCGCTCCTTGCCCGCCATGGGATGCGTACCGATGTAGCCGCTCAGGTCGAGGCCGAGCGCCTCCAGCTCGCGGCGCGGCCCGCCCTTCACACTCGCCACGTCGAGGTAGCCGCGGGCGATCCCGTTGCGCATCGCTTCGGCGAGCGCGGTGGCGACATGTGCCGGCGGTACGGCGACGATCGCCAGGTCGACCCGTCCCTCCGGTGGCTGGTCCGTCCCGGCGCCGAGTGCGGCAGCGGTGCGGGCCCGCTCCGGGTCGTGGTCGGCGAGGTGGACGGCGACTCCGCGGCCCGCCAGAGCGAGGGCCGCGGACGTGCCGATCAGGCCGGTTCCGATGACGACGGCGGTTCTCACTGGGCGATGTCCTTGCGGAGGGCGGCCGCGGCACCGAGGTACACATGCGCGATCTCTGACTTGGGCAGCTCGGACTCCACGTGCGCGAGTATCCGTACGACGCGCGGCATGGCTCCGACGATGTCCAGCTCCTGCGCGCAGATCAGCGGTACGTCGACGATGCCGAGCTTGCGCGCGGCGGCTGCCGGGA
The DNA here is from genome assembly GCF_040651435.1 of Streptomyces sp. NPDC048479. Classification (NCBI taxonomy): domain Bacteria; kingdom Bacillati; phylum Actinomycetota; class Actinomycetes; order Kitasatosporales; family Streptomycetaceae; genus Streptomyces; species Streptomyces sp. NPDC048479. The sequence continues at coordinate 38,533 of NZ_JBEZKA010000023.1, read as the reverse complement.
AGTCGCTGTGCAAATCGGGTGTGGCCGTGAACCAGACGCTGATGAGATCGTCCGCGCCGAGTCCGTTCCGCTCCAGGATGGCGGTGAGCAGCTCGCTGACCTGCTCGTCCATGTGTCCGGCCTCGTCCCGTTCCAGCTGGACGGCTCCACGGACCGCTCGTACCGCCACGTTGTGCTCCTTAATGTGCGAGTGCTCCATTCAGCGTAGTCAGGTGCCGGGACACACGGCCGCGGCGACCGCCCTCCGAGACGTCCGGAGAGGGCGGCGGCCGCGGGCAGGCGCGTACCTCCGCAGGTCCGTACGTCGGACCCGCTGTTGCCTGATGAAAAACGGACCACACCGCCACTTGGGCGAACCGGCGCTCGACGGCCCTGCGCTACAACTGACGGCATGCTCTTTCATGTCGTACCCGTGGACGAGTGGACGGCGGACGTGGACCGTCCGTACGCCCCGGCCTCGCTGACCACCGACGGCTTTGTGCACTGCTCGCCCGACGGGCCGGCCGCACTCGCCATCGCCAACGGCCCGTTCCGCGACCTTCCTGACCTGCTGGTGCTTCTCATCGACGAGACCGCGCTCGGTGCCGAGGTCCGCTGGGAGGGTTCCGAGGACATGCTCTTCCCGCATGTGTACGGGCCGATCGAGCGGGCGGCCGTCACCGGAGTGCTCGCGGTGCGCCGGGACACGGACGGCCACGCGCGGGAGCTCACGCCCTGGGCGTGAAGCGGCGTACGACTGGACGCGGCGCTGCGGGTGCAGTTGCATGGTGGTCTGCGCATGCCCTGCCCACCGGGGAAGGCCGCCCATGAAGCCCTCAGGACCTCTGTTCACACTGCTGGCCGGGCTGTTGCTGGGCATTTTCATGCTCTCGCTCAACGCCACGACGGGGACGAAGGCCAAGTCCTCGTACGACGGGGTCACAGCGACACCGACGCCGACCGTACCCGCATCCACACCCGCCACGAGCACGACGCCGCCCGCGGCCCCCTCCCCCACGCCGACCCCGGCGCCCGACTCCGCCTACGCGGGCCGTACGGCCGACGACACCGCCGCCGTCTCCGTATCCGTACGCGGCGGAAAAGCGATCGCGTACTTCTGTGACGGCAGGAGCCAGGAGTCCTGGCTGAAGGGCGATGTCGAGGACGATGGCAGCATGCGGCTGACCGGCGGGAACGGCGCCCGCCTCGACGGCGTTCTGCGCGCCGGGAAGATCGACGGTACGGTCGAAATCCGGGACCGGACCTGGCAGTTCTCCGCCGCCAAGGCGGTCAGGCCGTCCGGCCTGTACCGCGCCACCGCCGAGGTGCGCGGCGCGAAGATCGACGGCGGCTGGATCGTCCTGCCGGACGGCCGCCAGGTCGGCATCCTCAACCGCGAAGGCAAGCCCGCCGCCGCGCCCCGGATCGACCCCGCATCCGGCGCCGTCGTGGTGGACGGCACCCGGCTCACCGCCCGCCCCGTCGTCCCCTGAGGTGCGTCATGAGTTTCGGTCCCCCCGTCGACCCCAACGCCCGCACCGCCTCGTTCCCCGCCAGCCCGAACAACCACGCGGGCCCGGGGGCCGCACGCTTCCTCGTCCCCGCTCTCGTCGCCGCCGCGGTCGCGGTCGGCCTCGGGGCGTACGGAAAGGTGCACGATCCGGCGGGCACGGCCTTCAACCTCGCCGGCTTCAGCAGCACCGCGGCGGTGAAGTCCTGGCTGGGCACGGCGGCCCTCGCCTTCGCCGTCGTCCAGGTCGGCTCGGCGTTCGCGATGTACGGCAGGCTGCCGGGTGTACGCGCCGCCTCCTGGACCCCCACACTGCACCGCTGGTCGGGCCGGATCGCCTTTCTGCTCGCCGTGCCCGTTGCCGTCCACTGCCTGTACGGACTGGGCTATCAGACGTACAGCGCGCGCGTTATGTGGCACTCGCTGCTGGGTTGCTTCTTCTTCGGCGTTTTCAGCGCCAAGATGCTCCTGCTGCGAGCGGAACGGCTGCCTGGCTGGCTGCTGCCGGTCGTCGGCGGAGCCGCCTTCACGGCGCTCACGGTGATCTGGCTGACCTCGGCGCTGTGGTTCTTCCGCACGATCGGGGTCACGACATAGGGAGACAGACGGCCATGGAGACTCCGCGACGTACGGTGCTGGCGGTGGGCGCGGCGGGCGCCGCCGCGCTGGTGACCGGCTGCAGCAAATACGGCGACGAGGGCGGCGGTTCCACCTCCGAGCAGCCGACGCCCGCAGCGCCGAAGACCGGCGAGCCGTCGAACAGCCCGGCACCTGCGGCCGGCGAGGAGCTCGCCAAGACCTCCGTCATCCCGGTCGGCGGCGGAAAGATCTTCGGCGACCGGAAGGTCGTCGTGACGCAGCCGACGTCGGGCGATTTCAAGGCCTTCTCGGCCATCTGCACCCATCAGGGCTGCACGGTCAACAAGGTCGCGGACGGCACCATCGACTGCCCCTGCCACGGCAGCAAGTTCAGCATCGAGAACGCCTCCGTCGTCGACGGCCCCGCGCCCAGGCCGCTGCCGCCGAAGCAGATCACCGTTTCCGGGGACACCATCATGCTGACCTAGCTGTACTGCCCGGGGACGTTGGTCAACCTGGTGATCGGTGGTACACCCAGCCCGCTCACGTACCCTCTCGCGCATGCCTCCCGAACCGGCCCCCGCAGCACTCGTACGCGACCGCACGATCTACTCCTGCGTGATGGGGTCGCGTGCCTTCGGGCTGGCCACGGACGGCAGCGACACCGACCGCCGCGGGATCTTCCTCGCCCCGGCCCCGCTCTACTGGCGCTTCGACAAGCCCCCGACCCACATCGAGGGACCGGCCGACGAGCAGTTCTCCTGGGAGCTGGAACGCTTCCTGGAGCTCGCACTGCGCGCCAACCCGAACGTCCTCGAGTGCCTGCACTCCCCGCTCGTCGAGCACATCGACGACACCGGCCGTGAATTGCTCGCCCTGCGCGGGGCTTTCCTCTCCCGCGCCGCCCACCAGACCTTCGTGCGCTACGCGGACGGCCAGCGCAAGAAGCTGGCGGCGGACGTCCGCCGGCACGGCGCCCCGCGCTGGAAGCACGCCATGCATCTGCTGCGTCTTCTTGGCAGCTGCCGTGATCTGCTGCGTACGGGCGAGCTGGTGATCGACGTCGGCGCCGACCGGGAGCGGCTGCTCGAGGTCAAGCGGGGCGAGGTGCCGTGGCCGCGGGTCGAGGCGTGGATGACACGCCTCGCCGATGAGGCCGACGCCGCGGCGCCGGGCTCCCCGCTGCCGCCCGAGCCGGACCGGGCCCGGGTCGAGGACTTCCTGTTCCGTACGCGCAGGACCTCAGCTCTCCAGGCGTACGCGGACGACGAAGTCGCGCAGGGCTTCGTAGGCGGTGGGCTCGTCGGGTAGCCGCGAGGCCAGCCGCGCCTCGTCGAGTACGGCGTGCAGCGCGTCCACATCGGCTCGCGCGTCTGCCAGGCCGGCTCCCGACGCCGGACCGTGTTCGGCGTCCGCCTTGGCCGCGATCAGGCCGGGCAGATAGCCCGGGGCGTCGACCTCCCCGAGCAGCGTGGGCAGATGCGCCTGCACCTCGCCGCTGCGCATCAGATGAATACCGGTGAGCAGCGCTCGGAAGGTGTAGAGCAGCGGTTTGAGCTCGCCGGTCTTCTCGAAGAGCCGCCACTGGGTGTTCGCGAACCCCCGGTAGTGGTGGGCGTGGTGGCTGGTGAGCACGCCCGGGGCGAGCTCCGCCAGCTCCGTATGGGCGTCCGATGTGTGCACCACCAGCGGCGACAGCAGCTGTTCCAGTACGTATCCGTTGCGCCGCAGCATCAGCCGTACGAACTTCCGTACGTCGTGCGTGACCAGATCCATCTCGACACCGTCCCGGTCCCACATCCGGGACCGGGTCTCCTCCGGCTCCTTCAGCCCCAGCAGCTCCGCCACGGGCAGCAGATGGATCCCGCGCAGGTCCACGTCCGAATCCCGGGACGGGAATCCGTACAGATGCGCCCCGGAGACGGTGGCGAACAGGAGCGGGTCGGGCTGTTCGGCGACGGCGGGGCCGAGTTCCATGTCCAGCGGATCAGTCATGGATCAAGCGTCCCAGAGGGCTGCCAGCGACATCAGATCGCTGCGGTACTCGATCCGCTCGGACCACTCCTTGGGCCAGGCGCCGGCTCCCAGGTGCGCCCCGGCGAACGCGCCGGCGAGGCAGGCGATCGAGTCCGAGTCGCCTCGGGTGCAGGCGGCCCTGCGCAGAACCGTCACCGGCTCCTCGGGGAACATCAGGAAGCAGAGCAGGGCGGTGGCGAGCGCCTCCTCGGCGATCCAGCCGTCGCCCGTCGCCAGGCAGGGGTCGACCTCCGGCTGCGGGTCGCGCAGCGCGGTGGCGAGCCGTTCCAGGACCTGCAGGCACTCGTCCCAGCCGCGTGCGATGAACGCCTCGGGCGTCGGGTCGTGCGAGTAGGTCCACAGATTGCCCAGCCAGTGGTGGTAGTAGCGGCTGCGGTTCTCGTACGCGTACGAGCGCAGCTGCCCGACCAGCCCCATCGGCTCCGCGCCCTGCGCCAGCAGGAACACGGCGCGGGCCGTGAGGTCGCTCGCCGCCAGCGCGGTGGGGTGGCCGTGGGTGAGCGCTGCCTGCAACTGCGCGGCGCCCGCCCGCTGTTCCTCGCTCAGCCCCGGTACGAGTCCGACCGGCGCGACCCGCATATTGGCGCCGCAGCCCTTGGAGCCGATCTGGCTGGCCTCCTGCCAGGGCAGGTCGCTGTCGAGCTTCTGGCAGGCGACCAGGCAGGTGCGACCGGGGGCGCGGTTGTTCTCCGGGGAGTGGTACCAGTCGACGAACTCCTCGCGCACCGGCCGGGTCAGCCGGGAGGCGATGAGCAGTCCGCTGTCCATCGCGGTGCGTATGCCGCGCGCCAGGGCGAGCGTCATCTGGGTGTCGTCCGTGACGATCGCGGGCTTGGGGAGGTTCATCCCGCGCCACGGCCCGAATTTCGTGAGGATCTGCGGCACATCGTTGAACTCGGTCGGGAAGCCGAGAGCGTCCCCGAGCGCGAGCCCGATCAACGAGCCGGTGGCCGCCTGTTTGGTGATGGTCCTCGTGGTCTTCATGGTGGTCATGCGTGCCGTCCTTCCGGTCGCAGGAGTGGAGGATGCAGGGCGGAGGCGGCACCCGCCCGGTACAGCGCGGCCGGTTTCCCGCGGCCGCCGGTACGGCGTGGCGGACCCTCGACTGCCTCGACGAAGCCGGGCGTGGTGAGGACCTTGCGCCGGAAGTTGGGCCGGTCGAGTTCGACGCCCCAGACGGTCTCGTAGACCTGCTGGAGCTCCCCGAGAGTGAACTCGGCCGGGCAGAAGGTGGTGGCGAGGCAGGTGTACTCGAGCTTGGCGCCGATCCGGTGGTGCGCGTCGGCGAGGATCAGGTCGTGGTCGAAGGCGAGCCGGCCGACGGAGTCGAGGGGCGTCCACTGAGCGCGAGCCGCGTCGCCGCCGCCGCGTGGCTCCGGCAGATCCGGTACGAGCGCGGTGTACGCGACGGAGACGACGCGCATCCGGGGATCGCGGTCAGGATCGCTGTAGGTCCGCAGCTGCTCCAGGTGGAGGCCGGCGACGGTGTCCCGGGACAGGCTGGTCTCCTCGGCGAGTTCACGGCGCGCGGCGAGACCGGCGGACTCCTTGGGCCGTACGAAGCCGCCGGGCAGCGCCCAGGCGCCCTTGTACGGGTCCTCGCCGCGCTCGACGAGCAGGACATGCAGCCGGCCGTCGCGGACGGTGAAAACGGCGAGGTCGACGGTGACCGCGAAGGGCGGGAAGGCGCCCGCGTCGTAGCCCTTCATCATCGTTTCTCCGGGAGGGGGCCGGCGAGGTCCCAGCCCTCGTCGAGGAGCGCGTCCACAGCGGTGACGGCGGTGGCGAGCCGCTGCTCGTGCGGGCCGGTCAGCGCGACGGTCCGGCGTCCGGTGCGGGCCAGTTGTGCGGCGAAGCGGGCGGTCATCCAGGGCCGCAGATGCTCTCCGTCGCGCAGGCCGTCGTCCTCGAAGCCGACGCCGCGGTGGTCGGTGAGCAGCCACAGATGCTGCTGTCCGCGCGCGGCGATCCGCGCCACCTCCTCGTTCGGGCCGCCCATATAGCGCTCGTGCCAGATCGTGGTGGCGAAGGCGTCGGTGTCGCAGAACAGCACCGGCGATCCCGCTCGGGCGGCCTCGTCCTCCAGTTCCGTCTGCCGCCGGGCGATCAGCGGGAACTCCTCCGAGGTGAACTCGACCTCCTCCCAGCCCGCAGCCGGCCGCCCGGTGCGCAGCTCGGCGAGCTTGTGCTCGCTGAACTCCCGTCCGTACTCCGGCACATAGCGGGTCTGCGTCCAGACGCCGCCGCGGTGTCGGTAGTGCTCGGCGAGCGCCCACGCCATCGTCGTGGTGCCCGTGGACTCGGCGCCGAGCACGACCACTCGCCGGGCGAGCGCCGCGCGCACGGGCGGTTCCAGGAAGTCCCAGCAGCCGACGGGGTCCTTGCGGACGGCCGTGCCGGAGACCGGGAAGACGGTGCGGTCGGGGTCGACGCACACGGACTCGGCGCCGAAGCGCCGCCCGAGCTCCTGGCCGTACGGCTCCGAGGTGAAGACGGCGTCGACCGGCTCGGGGACGGCGGCGCGGAAGACGGCCATGTGCGCCTCCCAGATGCCGGTGTCGTTCAGGTCGACGTGGATGTCGTCGACGGCGCCCACGACCCGTACGTCCGGGTGCACCTCGCGCATCCAGCGCACCCGGTCGGCGAGCGGAATCGACTCCACCGAGGCGGCGCAGACCAGGACGGTCAGCCGCTCGCAGCGGTCGGCCGCGGTCCGTACGAGATGGTGGTGTCCGGCGTGCGGCGGATAGAACTTCCCGAGCACCAGGCCGTGCCGGTAGGTCTTCATGCGGTCGCCTCCGCCAACTCCTGTTGCTCCGCGGCCAGATCGCGCGACCAGCTGCGCAGTCCGATGACGCACAGCGTCATGAATCCGACATACAGCAGGGCGGTGAGGTAGAGCTCCTTGTACGCGTAGAGCGGGACGTAGACCACGTCGGCCGCGATCCACAGCCACCAGGACTCGAGGCGCTTTCGGCACTGCCCGTACGTCGCCATCAGCGACAGGGCGGTGGTGAGCGCGTCCCAGAACGGGACGTTCGAGTCGGTGGCGCGGTCGAGGAGGAGCGTGAGCCCGAAAGTCCCCACCACCCCCGCCGCGAGCAGCCAGGTCCACTCGGTGCGCGTGGTGCGCCGCACCGGTAGCCCGTCGGGACCTGGTCCACCCCCGTGGGTCCAGGTCCACCAGCCGTACACGGCGAGGGTGATGAAGACGACTTGCAGGCCTGCGTCGGCGTACAGGCGGGCCTGGGTGAAGAGAACGATGAAGAAGAGGTTGTTGGCAATGCCGATCGGCCAGTTGGCGATGTGCTGGCGGGCGACGAGCCAGACGCAGAGCGCACCACTGCCGAAGCCGAGGACCTCGGTCCAGCTCACCGGGGTGTCGAGAACGGTGAACAGCGGCTGCTGCAGGGGGTCGAGGATGTCCGCGAGACTCACGCCCGCCTCCTTAATAGTCATGTTGACTATAAAGGTGAACCAGCCGTCCCACAAGACCGTTCACACAAGATGCGAGAAGCCCGCGGTCAGAGGTGACCGCGGGCTTCGCCCAGTGAACGGGGGTCTCTACAGGCCGACTTCCTTCATCAGCATGCCGACCTCGGTGTTGGTCATCCGGCGCAACCAGCCGGACTTCTGGTCGCCGAGGGCGATCGGGCCGAAGCTGACCCGCACGAGCTTGTCGACCGGGAAGCCGGCCTCGGCGAGCATGCGACGGACGATGTGCTTCCGGCCCTCGTGGAGGGTGACCTCCACCAGGTAGTTCTTGCCGGTGTTCTCGACGACGCGGAAGTGGTCGGCGCGGGCGTAGCCGTCCTCCAGCTGGATGCCGTCCTTGAGCCGCTTGCCCAGGTCACGCGGGAGCGGTCCCTGGATCGCGGCGAGGTAGGTCTTCTTCACGCCGTACTTGGGGTGGGTCAGGCGGTGCGCGAGCTCACCGTGGTTGGTGAGCAGGATGATGCCTTCCGTCTCCGTGTCGAGACGTCCGACATGGAAGAGCCGGGTCTCGCGGTTGGTGACGTAGTCGCCCAGGCACTGCCGACCGTCCGGGTCCTCCATGGAGGAGACGACACCGGCGGGCTTGTTGAGCGCGAAGAAGAGGTACGACTGCGTGGCGACCGTCAGGCCGTCCACCTTGATCTCGTCATTCTGCGGGTCGACGCGCCTGCCCTGCTCAAGGACGATCTCGCCGTTGACCTCGACACGGGCCTGCTCGATCAGTTCCTCGCACGCGCGGCGGGAACCCATACCGGCCCGGGCGAGGATCTTCTGCAGGCGCTCGCCCTCCTGCTCGGCCCCCGGGAACGTCTTGGGCGTCTTGACCTGCGGCTTGTCGGCGTACCGGTCGCGGTTCCGCTGCTCGATCTTGGCGTCGAGCTCACGGGGACGGGATTCGCGCTGGCCGTGCGGGCCGCGACGCGGGGCGCCGGCCCTGCCGCCGCCCTGCGGGGTCTTCGGGCCGCCCTTGGCGCCGCCGCGGGCGGACGCGCCGCGGCCGCCCGACTTGCCGCCCTCGGAACCCTGGCTGCCGCCGACGTCGTAGCGGCGCTCCTCGGGCCGGGGGCGGCGGGGGCGCTGCTCCTGCTTGTCGTCGCGCCCCTTGTCGTCGCGCCCCCTGCCGCCGGCGCCCCGGGAGTCCCGGTTCCCGCCGGCGCCCCGGGAGTCCCGGTTCCCGCCGGCGCCCCGGGAGTCCCGGTTGCCGCTTCCGCTGTTCCTGCCGCTGCTTCGCATCAAAATTCCGTCTTGTCGTCTGCGTCGGTGTCCGGTGCGTCCGGATCGAACGACGGCACACCCTCTTGCGTCTCGGCCTCGATCGCTTCCGCCTCGGGGAGGAAGGGCGCGAGCTCCGGGAGCTCGTCCAGGCCTCGCAGGCCCATCCGCTCCAGAAAGTAGTTCGTCGTCCTGTACAGGATCGCACCTGTTTCAGGTTCCGCGCCCGCCTCCTGGACCAGACCGCGCTGGAGGAGGGTGCGCATGACGCCGTCGCAGTTCACTCCGCGTACGGCGGAGACGCGTGACCGGCTGACCGGCTGCCGGTACGCGACGACTGCGAGGGTCTCCAGGGCGGCCTGGGTGAGCCGCGCCTGCTGCCCGTCGAGAACGAAGCGCTCGACGGCGTCGGCGTACTCCGCCCGCGTATAGAACCGCCAGCCGCCCGCGACGAGCCGCAGTTCGAAGCCGCGGCCCTGGACGGTGTACTCGTCCGCGAGCTCCCGCAGCGCATCGGCGACCGCCCTGCGCGGCTGCTCCAGCACCTTGGCGAGGTGCTCCTCGGTGGCCGGCTCGTCGACGACCATGAGAACGGCTTCGAGCGCGGGCTTGAGATCACTCACGCGTTCCCCTCCTGCTCCTGGTTCTCGCGAACCTCTTGATCGAATTCATCGGTGACCAGGGGCTGCTCCACGCCCTCGCCGCCGGTCCAGCGCACCAACAGCTCGCCGAGGGCGTCTTCCTGGTCCAGGATGACGGCCTTCTCGCGATAGAGCTCCAGCAGCGCGAGGAAGCGGGCGACGACGGTGAGGGTGTCGGGTGCGTCGGCGGCGAGCTCCCTGAAGCTGACCTCCCCGGCCTCCCGCAGCCGCGCGACGACCACCTCGGCCTGTTCGCGCACGGACACGAGGGGCGCGTGGATGTGGTCGATGTACACCTGCGGCTTGGGCCGGGGCTGCATCGCCTTCACCGCGAGCCTGGCGAAGCCTTCGGCGCCGATGCTGATGACGACCTCGGGCAGCAGCTCGGCGTGGTGGTCCTCGAGCCCGACGGTCCTTGGGTACCGCTTGCCTTCCGCATCCAGCCGCGCGCTGAAGATCTCGGCGATCTGCTTGTACGCGCGGTACTGCAGCAGCCTCGCGAAGAGCAGATCGCGCGCCTCGAGCAGCGCGAGGTCGGCCTCGTCCTCCACCTCGGCGGCGGGCAGCAGCCGCGCGGCCTTGAGATCGAGCAGCGTGGAGGCGACGACGAGGAACTCGGTGGTCTGGTCGAGATCCCAGTCGGGACCCATGGCCCGGATATGCACCATGAACTCATCGGTGACCTTGGAGAGGGCGACCTCGGTCACATCGAGCTTGTGCTTGGAAATGAGCTGCAGGAGAAGGTCGAAGGGCCCTTCGAAGTTGGCGAGCCGTACTTTGAACCGCCCGTCGTCGGGGGTCTGAAGCGCGGCCGCGGGCTCCGCGGGCGGGGTCGCCGGAACCGCGGGCGGGGTCGCCGGAACCGCGGGCGCGGGGGCCTCCGGCGCGGCGGGCTCGGCCTCGGCCGCCACGGAGGAACCGGGCGGCTCCGCCACCGCGGTCCCGCCGGGACCATCGTCGTCGCCGTGAAACAGGCGATCAGGACCCGGGGCCTCGCCCTCTCCCGGCTCCGAAACCGTCCCGGGCACGAACACCGCCTCCGGCCCGCCGAAACGACCGTCGTCGCCGTGAAACAGGCGACCAGGGCCCGGGGCCTCGCCCCCTCCCGCGGCAGCAGCCACCCCGGCCTCCGGCGGGGCAAGCTCTGGCCCGCTCACCACCGCGGTGGCCTCCGCCCGAGCGGGCAGCTCCGGCTCCGCCTCCACGGGCGGGCCCGCAGGGCCCTCCGGCGCGCCATTGTCACCGCGCAGCGGGCGACCCGGTCCCGGGGCCTCGTCCGCACCCGCGGCGTAGCCGCCTGTCGAGGCATCGGGAAGGGGCGGGGTGGCGGAAACCTCCCCCGGCGCCACCACTGCGGGCTCCCCGTCCGCACCGCTCCGCTCCAGCCGCTCGTCCCCCGGCTCGGGGGCCGGTACGGCAGGCGGAGGCGACCCGCCGCGGTCCGTGCCAGGGCCGCGGCCCAGCGAGCGGCGGGGCGGGCGGGTGGAGTCGTCGGTCGGCGGCATCGCGGTCCAGGGGCAAAAGGAGCAGGCAGGGCAGCGCGCAGGCTACCGTCAGCGGCCGCGCAGACGTCGCACGAGAATGCTCGCGTCGCCGCGCTGCTCGAGATCCGCCAGCACCACCGCCACCGCTTCGCGGACGATCCGTCCACGGTCGACGGCCAGCCCGTGCTCACCGCGCAGCACCAGCCGCGCGTGCTCGAGGTCCATCAGTTCCTCGGCCGAGACGTAGACCGTGATCTTCTCGTCGTGCCGTTCACGGCCACTGGGCCGACGGTTCGCGCGCTGCCGGCGGCGCGTCTGTCCGGTCGGCGACACGGCGGCGGCTCCGGACGCGGCAGCGTCCTGCGGGAGGCGCCCCTTGGCACCGCCGGCCGACGCGGCCCGGTCGGCCTCCGCGCCCCGGCTGCGTCCTTCCGCGTGGCCGTCCGCGTCTGCCGCGGTGTGCTCCTCCGAGGAAGAGGCAGCCGCGGAGGACGAGGACGCAGAGGACGACGCCTCAGCCGCCCCCTCCCCGACCGGATCGCTCTCACCCGCCGGCGCCGGCACCCTCGCCTCGCCGTTCGCCTGCCGCCGCGGGGACGACGACTGAAGCCCCATGCCCCCGGTCGTACGGAACAGTTCGTCGGCCCCGGGCAGACTCACTCGGCGTGACACCGGGCGAGCACCTCCCTGGCGAGCTGACGGTACGCGGCGGCGCCGACGGAGTTCGATGCGTACGTGGTGATGGGCTCACCGGCGACCGTGGTCTCCGGGAAGCGCACGGTCCGGCCGATCACCGTGTGGTAGACGTGATCGTCGAAGGCCTCGACCACCCGCGCCAGCACCTCACGGCTGTGCACCGTACGGGAGTCGTACATCGTGGCGAGGATTCCGTCGAGCTCCAGGTCCGGGTTGAGCCGCTCCTGGACCTTCTCGATCGTCTCGGTCAGCAGCGCCACACCGCGCAGCGCGAAGAACTCGCACTCGAGCGGCACGATCACCTTGTGCGCGGCGGTCAGCGCGTTCACCGTGAGCAGGCCCAGCGAGGGCTGACAGTCGATCACGACGTAGTCGTAGTCGGACAGCAGCGGCTTCAGCGCACGCTGCAGCGTGGACTCGCGCGCGACCTCGCTCACCAACTGCACTTCCGCGGCCGAGAGATCGATATTGCTCGGCAGCAGATCCATGTTGGGCACGGCGGTCTTGAGCAGTACCTCGTCCGCCGACATGCCCCGCTCCATGAGCAGGTTGTAGACGGTGAGGTCGAGCTCCATCGGGTTGACGCCGAGACCGACCGACAGAGCTCCCTGCGGGTCGAAGTCGACGAGCAGCACACGCCGTCCGTACTCCGCGAGCGCGGCGCCCAGGTTGATGGTCGACGTCGTCTTGCCGACGCCGCCCTTCTGGTTGCACATCGCGATGATCGTCGCGGGACCGTGATCGGTCAGCGGGCCCGGGATCGGGAAGTACGGCAGGGGCCGCCCGGTGGGGCCGATCCGCTCGCGGCGCTGACGCGCGGCGTCAGGGGCGAGGGTGGCCGCATACTCGGGGTCGGGCTCGTACTCGGCATCGGGGTCGTAGAAGTGCCCTTCGGGGACTTCCTCGTAGGCGGCGAAGTGGGTGGACTCTCGGCCACTCTCGTTGCCGGCCATGGCGTTCACGTGTTGGCCGTCCATCATCTTCATCGTGTGGGCTGTCGTCGTGTGCGTCGTGTGCGTCGTGTGCTGTTGTGTCGCGAAGGTTCGGACAGCGACGGAGCCGACAGCCTCGAGCCCGGGCTGTTCCCTTGACGGGACCTGGCCCCGCGCAGGCATTCCCGGTTGACCACCCCCGGGAGTAAATGTCGACTCATTCACAAGTCGTCTTACCTCCTTGGACGTGACCAGGAAACTTATCGATAGGTCAGCGTGGCACCATGCCGACGGTTGGCGACTCTATGGCGTGTCACCGGTCCGCAGCAACACAATCCGCCGGACCCGGCTCGATGTGTCGGCAACCGAACACCCTTCTGTCAAGGGTGCTCAGGACTCTTGACGTGACCTGGCCCGGACGTTTCGAGGGTGTGCGAAACGGTTAAAGGGTTACGTTCGACGCGAGTTGAGCGAGCCTCACAAAGCGGGCGGATACGCATCCGGCCGGACCTTGCTCGGCAAGGTCCGGCCGCGGGCGCGATATTGACGAGTCGCGTTGACGCGTCAGCCGAGCAACGTGCTCAGTTCGGTGCTCTCCAGGCCGTGAGCCTCGGCGACCGGGCCGTAAACGACCTGGCCGTCATGGGTGTTGAGACCCTTGGCGAGCGCCGGGTCGCGGCGCAGCGCCTCGACCCAGCCGCGGTTCGCGAGCTCAACGATGTACGGCAGCGTCGCGTTGGTGAGCGCGTAGGTGGAGGTGTTGGGCACCGCGCCGGGCATGTTGGCGACGCAGTAGAAGACCGAGTTGTGGACCATGAAGGTCGGCTCGGCGTGAGTGGTCGGACGCGAGTCCTCGAAGCAGCCGCCCTGGTCGATTGCAATGTCGACAAGTACACTTCCGGGCTTCATCTTGGCGACGAGCTCGTTGGTGACCAGCTTCGGGGCCTTGGCGCCCGGGATGAGGACGGCGCCGATGACGAGGTCCGCCTCGACGACGGCCTTCTCCAGCTCGAAGGCGTTGGAGACGATCGTCTTCACCTTGGTGCCGAAGACCTTGTCGGCCTCGCGCAGCTTGTTGATGTCACGGTCGAGCAGGGTGACATGGAAGCCCATACCGACGGCGATCTGCGTGGCGTTCCAGCCGGAGACGCCACCGCCGACGACGACAGCCTCGCCGGCCGCCGTGCCCGGGACGCCGCCCGGCAGCACACCGCGGCCGCCGACCGAGCGCATCAGGTGGTACGCGCCGACCTGCGGGGCCAGCCGGCCCGCGACCTCGGACATCGGAGCGAGCAGCGGCAGCGCGCGGGTGGCGGTCTCCACGGTCTCGTACGCGATGGCGGTGGTGCCGGACTCGAGCAGCGCATCCGTGCACTCGCGGGATGCGGCGAGGTGCAGGTAGGTGAAGAGGGTCTGGTCCTTGCGGAGGCGGTGGTACTCCTCGGCGATGGGCTCCTTGACCTTCAACAGCAGGTCGGCGGTGGACCAGACCTCGTCGGCGGTGGGCAGGATCTGACCGCCGGCGGCGACGAACTCGTCATCCGTGATCGAGGAGCCGAGACCGGCGTTCTGCTCGATGAAGACCTGGTGGCCGTTGCGCACGAGCTCGTGCACACCGGCAGGGGTGATCGCCACCCGGAACTCGTTGTTCTTGACCTCGCGGGGGATGCCGACCTTCACGTCGATCACGGTCCTTGGCTCAGGGGTATAAGGGTGCAATGCCATACATACCCGGATACGCGTGGCGCACCGGAAGACACCACGAGAACATGTGGCAGAGCCAGTCTAATGAAGGACTTCGCGCTGTCTAGCCTTACAAAGCATTAATCTTTGGCCGGAGTGCTACGGATTTCGTAGGCAGAAACGTCGGTACCCCCTGTTCCTAGCAGCTTCTCCGCCATGGCGCGGTGCAGCCTCGCGGCTGTCGGGTCGCCGAGCCGGTCGAGGGTGTCGGCCAGCCTGAGCTGCAGAGCTGCCTGCAGCCGTGCGTCCCCGGTCTGCCGCGCCCACTCCACCGCCTCCTGGCAGGTGCGCAAGCACTCCTCCGGCCGGCCCGCGTACTCCTGTACGCGCGCCACCTCGCTCAACGCTCGCGCCCGGGACGGGAGATCGCCGATCCTGCGATAGCCGGCCACCGCCGCGCGCCAGTTGCGCAGCGCCTCGCCGTACCGCCCCGCATAGGTGTGCACGGCACCCAGCCGGCCGTACAGCCGGGCCTCGTCGGCCCCCTCGCCGCGCGCCTGCCGCTGGGCAAGCGCCCGCCCGTACCAGTCCGCGGCCCGCTGCCAGTCCCCCAGCTCCTGGTAGGCACCACCTACGGATTCCATCGCGCGGCCCGTCGCGTACGGATCGTTCGCGGCCCGTCCGGCGTCCAGAGCCGCGCGGTAGCGGGCCAGCGCCTCCTCGGTACGACCGGTCTGAGCATCCAGATCGGCAAGATTCAGCAGGGCGGCGGCCCTTTCACGGTGCAGCCCGCGACGCTCGGCCACGCCGAGCACCAGCTGGTGCAGTCCGTAGAGCTCGGCAGCCGCGTCCTCGGTGCCGCGGTGCGCGGCCAGCGCCCGGACCAGGGCTGCGACCAGCCGCCGCGCCAGGGTGTCCAGCTCGCCGTCCTCGACCGCGAGCCGTGCCGAGGCCAGCAGCGCGGGCAGCCGGATCCGCAGCCACTCGGCGGCGGCCGACGCGGTGGAGAACCGCAGCGCGCGCGGCAGACCGGCCAGCTTCATGCGGGCCGGGGAGCCGTCGGGCTCGGTGATCGCCCTGCAGGAGTGCAGCTGCCGTACGGTCCGCTCCAGCATCCGCGCCCGGGCCAGCTGTACCTCGGCCGGCCGGTCGTGCGCCTGCAGCAGGGTGCGCAGCAGCGGCAGGAGAGCGCCCGGCACTTCGTGGTGGTCGCCGGCCGAGCGCACAAATCCCAGGTCGGCAAGCTCGCAGAGGGTCGCTTCGGCGGTCTGCAACGAACAGCCGGCCAGCGCGGAGGCGGTGTGCGCGTCGGCGATCCCGCCGGGCGCGAGGGACAGCAGTCGCAGCATCCCGGCGGCCGACGGCGACAGGGACTCGTACACCAACCGGAAGGCACGGGCCAGCGGCCGGCCGACCTTGGGCTGCTCGCTGTCGTCCGGCAGAGCGCGCAGCCGCTTGGCCACATCGGCGACCGACGCCCTCGGCCGGGCAGCGAGCCAACCGCCGACCAGGACCAGCGCGGTGGGCAGCCCGCCGCACTCCTCCGCGATGGACTCGGCGGCCTGCGGATCCACGGTGATCCGCACCGATCCGGTGAAGGTGCCGAGCAGCTCGATCGCGGACTTGGCGTCCATGCCGCCGAGCGTGCACGGCCGTACATCCGGAATACCGGTGAGCGGGCCCTCGGCCACGGCCACGGCCAGACAGTCGGGGTTGTCGGGCAGCAGCGGGTCGACCTGCTCGGCGTCCCCTGCGTCGTCGAGGAGCAACAGCATCCGGCGTTCGGTGAGCGCCTCGCGCACCATCCCGGTCAGCTCGTCCTCGCCGGCGCCGGGCGGCGATGCGATACCGAGGGAGTCGAGCAGTCCGCGGGCCGCCCGCTCCATCGGGACCCGCCGCCCGCCGGGCTCGGTCAGCCGGGCCCGCAGTACCCCGTCGGGGTAGTCGGCGGCGACCCTGCGGGCGAGTTCCTCGGCGAGCGCGGTGCGCCCGGAGCCGGGGCGCCCGGCGATCAGCAGCACCCGGGCACGCGGGGCCTTGCGTCCGGAGATGGTGTCCAGACCGGCTCGCTCGATATCGGCCCGAAGGGACTTCAGCTCCCGCTGGCGCCCGAAGAATTGGCTTCGGTACGCCTCGGCCCGGCCGCCCACGTCCACCGCCTGCTCCGTCACGGGCCACGCTCCCGTCAGTCCGCGCACGAGCCAAGCCCGCAAGGGACTCCGCACGGGCGATCCGAGCGTAGTTCACGCTCTGCAACGAGCGCGGCAGAGCGCGGCGGGGGCATCGCCCGTTCGGATCAGCGGATTGTCCGACCGGGACTTCTCCCGCACGCCCCAGGCGTCGCTCAGGCCTCGAACGGGCGCGCCGGCCACGGCGCCTCGGCCGGCCGCAGCGTGTCGACACCGTCGCCGTTCAGCACGGCGGTCAGCGACAGCACACCCACCACCAGGCAGTTGTTGTGCAGGTCTCCGGCGAGCACACCGCGTACGAGATCCTCGAGCGGAACCCGGGCCAGCTCCATGTCGGCCTCCTCCTCGGAGACCTCGAAGCGCTCGCCCTCGGCCTCCGACAGATCGCGGGCGAGGAAAATCCGAACGGCCTCGTCGCAGCCGCCCGGCGTGGTGTAGACGTCGGCCAGCACCCGCCAGTCCTCGGCCTTGACATGCGCCTCCTCGTACAGCTCGCGCTGTGCGGCGTGCAGCGGGTTCTCGCCCGGCACATCGAGCAGACCGGCCGGGATCTCCCAGAGCTTGTGGCGCACGGGGTGCCGGTACTGGCGCAGTACGAGGACGCGGCCGGAGTCGTCGAGCGCGAGGACCGCAACGGAACCGGGGTGCACCTGGTAGTCACGGCGCGCGACGGTGCCGTCCGGCATGACCACGTCGTCGGTACGGACACTGGTCTTGTTGCCCCTGAACGGCGTCGTGGTCGCGGTGACCGGCCATTCCTCGGGGGTGTCCTTGAGCTCCATGTACGTCCTCCACACCACAAGCAGAAACCGGGGTACGAGTCCCAAAGGACACGTACCCCGGCAACCGTATCGCTTGGAACTACTTGCCCGTCTTGCGCTCCACAGCGGCCTTCACCAGACCGGCGAAGAGCGGGTGCGGACGAGTCGGGCGGGAACGCAGTTCCGGGTGCGCCTGGGTGGCGACCAGGTAGGGGTGCGTCTCGCGCGGGTACTCGACGTACTCGACCAGCTTGTTGTCGGGAGACGTGCCCGAGAAGAGGATGCCCGCCTTCTTCTCCAGCTCCGCGCGGTAGGCGTTGTTCACCTCGTAGCGGTGGCGGTGGCGCTCCTCGATGTACGGCTGGTTGTCATAGACCTCGCGCACGATCGAGCCCTCGGCGAGCTTCGCCGGGTAGAGGCCGAGCCGCATGGTGCCGCCGAGGTCGCCCGCGCCCTCGACGTACGCCAGCTGCTCCTCCATCGTCGAGATGACGGGATGGGCGGTGGCGGCGTCGAACTCGGTGGAGTTGGCGTCGGGGATCTCAGCGAGGTTCCGCGCGGCCTCGATCACGATGCACTGCAGGCCGAGGCAGAGACCGAGCAGCGGGATCTTGTTCTCACGGGCGAACTGGATCGCGCCGACCTTGCCGCTGACACCTCGGTCGCCGAAGCCGCCGGGGATGAGGATCCCGTCGACGTCGCCGAGCTCCTTCGTGGCGCCGGCCTGGGTCTTGCAGTTGTCGGAGGCGACCCACTTGACCTTGACGCGGGCCTTGTTGGCGAAGCCGCCGGCGCGTAGCGCCTCGGTCACCGAGAGGTACGCGTCCGGCAGGTCGATGTACTTGCCGACGAGCGCGACGGTGACCTCGTGGTCGGGGTTGTGGACCCGGTCCAGCAGGTCGTCCCACGTGGTCCAGTCGACATCGCGGAACGGCAGATCCAGCTTGCGCACGACATACGCGTCCAGACCCTCGGTGTGCAGCACCTTCGGGATGTCGTAGATCGACTTGGCATCGATCGCGGCCACGACGGCGGCCTCGTCGACGTCGCACATCAGCGAGATCTTGCGCTTGATCGCGGTCGGTACCTCACGGTCCGCGCGGAGCACGATCGCGTCCGGCTGGATACCGATGTTGCGCAGGGCTGCGACCGAGTGCTGGGTCGGCTTGGTCTTCAGCTCGCCGGACGGGCCGATGTACGGCAGCAGGGAGATGTGCACGACGAAGACGTTGTCGCGGCCGACCTCGTGGCGGACCTGGCGGACGGTCTCCAGGAACGGCAGCGACTCGATGTCACCGACCGTGCCGCCGACCTCGGTGATGACGACATCGACGTCATCGGTGGCCATGCGGCGGATGCGGTGCTTGATCTCGTTGGTGATGTGCGGGATGACCTGCACGGTGTCGCCCAGGTACTCGCCGCGGCGCTCCTTGGCGATGACCGTGGAGTAGACCTGGCCGGTGGTGACGTTGGCCGAGCCGTCGAGGTCCACGTCGAGGAAGCGCTCGTAGTGGCCGATGTCCAGGTCGGTCTCGGCGCCGTCGTTGGTGACGAACACCTCACCGTGCTGGAACGGGTTCATCGTGCCGGGGTCGACGTTCAGGTACGGGTCGAGCTTCTGCATGGTGACCCGCAGGCCCCGTGCCTTGAGCAGCGCGCCCAGGCTGGAGGCCGTGAGGCCCTTGCCGAGGGAGGAGGCGACACCCCCGGTGACGAAGATGTGCTTGGTCGTCATGGATTTGGGCGGCATCGCCAAGAGGGGGCTCCCGTGGTCGCGAGGTGAGGTGCGTACCGGCGACCCTTCGAGGGGTTCGGGGGGTGCCGTCGCTGCGGTTTCGGGGCCCCCGTTTTGCACAGGGCGGCCACCGGTCCACGGGGTACCAGGGTATCAGCGACAGCGGGTGACCGCTTCCGGCCGCGCCCTCCCCCATGCGCACCCGTTCATCCGGGGATCACCCTTGGCTCACCCGTTCGGCGGACTCGGGTTGCCGGGAGCGGTACGCAGATCCCTAAGGTGCGACGTATCCTGCTCGGACACTCGCTGCCGAGCCAGGCCGGCAAACGGCACCATCCCCGTCCGTCACCCGGAACATCGCGCTCGTCAACGACCCTTGACCGCAGTAAGCGCCCCGAGGGGCGGACGTGGCCGTTCGACTGGAGATGCACGTGGCCGGGCGCATCGAGGATTACGCACTCATCGGAGACATGCAGACCGCTGCGTTGGTCTGCCGGGACGGCACAGTGGACTGGCTGTGCCTACCCCGCTTCGACTCGCATGCCATCTTCGCCGGGCTGCTCGGCACCGAAGACCACGGTTTCTGGCGGCTCGGCCCGGCGCATGCCGCGGATGCCCAGCCTCCGTCGGCCGCCCGCCGCCGCTACCGCGGGGACTCGCTGATCCTCGAATCGGAGTGGGACACGCCACGCGGCACGGTCCGTGTGACGGACTTCATGCCGCCTCGTGACGGCGCGCCCCAGCTGATCCGGATCGTGGAGGGCGTGAGCGGGCGGGTGCGGATGCGCTCGGCGCTGCGAATGCGTTTCAGCTACGGGCGTGTGGTGCCGTGGGTCCACAAGGTCGACGGGCGCACGGTCGCCGTCGCCGGGCCCGACTCGGTCTGGCTGGACACCTCCGCGGAGACGTACGGCAAGGACCTGACCACGTACTCCGATTTCACCGTCGGTCCCGGTGAGCGGATCGCCTTCACCATCAGCTGGCAGCCCTCGCACCACCATCCGCCCTCGCTGCCCGACCCTGAGAACTCGCTGGAGGCGACCTCGGACTTCTGGCGGGAGTGGGTCGAGCACTGCACGTACAACGGGCCCTACCGCGAGGCCGTGGTCCGCTCGCTGATCACGCTGAAGGCGCTGACGTACGCGCCGACGGGCGGGATCGTCGCGGCGCCGACGACCTCGCTGCCGGAGGAGATCGGCGGCGAACGGAACTGGGACTACCGCTACACCTGGCTGCGCGACGCCGCGATCACCCTGTCGTCGCTGCTGCGCACCGGCTACCGCGAGGAGGCCCGCGCCTGGCGCGAGTGGCTGCTGCGCGCGGTCGCCGGTGACCCGGAGAACCTGCAGATCATGTACGGGATCGCGGGCGAACGGGAGCTGGGCGAGGCCGAGTTGGACTGGCTGCCGGGCTACGAGAACTCGACTCCGGTACGGGTCGGGAACGGCGCCGCGCACCAGCTGCAGCTGGATGTGTACGGCGAGGTCACCGAGGCGCTGCATCTGGCCCATATGACGGGTCTCGCGCGCAATGACTACGCCTCACTGCTGCAGCTCAAGCTGATCCGCTACCTGGAGAAGCACTGGGACCAGCCGGACGAGGGCATCTGGGAGGTGCGGGGGCCGCGCCGGCACTTCGTGCACTCGAAGGTGATGGCCTGGGTGGCGGTCGACCGCACCATCAAGCTGATCGAGTCCGGCGACGCGGACGGCCCGATCGAGCGGTGGCGTGAGCTGCGCGACGACATCCACCGCGATGTCTGCGAGAAGGGTTACGACAAGGAGCGCAACACCTTCACGCAGTCGTACGGCTCGAAGGAACTGGACGCCTCGCTGCTGCTGATTCCGCAGATGGGCTTTCTGCCGCCCGACGACAAGCGCGTCATCGGCACGATCGAGGCAATCCAGCGGGAGCTGGCCACGGAGGACGGTTTCGTACTGCGCTATCCGACCGCGGGCGAGAATGCCGGCGTCGACGGCCTCAAGGGCGACGAGGGCGCGTTCCTGGCGTGCTCGTTCTGGCTCGCGGACGATCTGGCGATGATCGGTCGGGTGGACGAGGCACGGCGGCTGTTCGAGAAGCTGCTCTCGCTGCGCAACGATCTTGGGCTGCTGGCCGAGGAATGGGATGCGACGCTGCAGCGCCAGGTGGGTAACTTCCCGCAGGCGTTCAGCCATGTGCCGCTGATCGACACGGCGCTGCGGCTGACAGCTTCCGGCGCCT
Organism: Streptomyces sp. NPDC048479; assembly: GCF_040651435.1. NCBI lineage: Bacteria > Bacillati > Actinomycetota > Actinomycetes > Kitasatosporales > Streptomycetaceae > Streptomyces > Streptomyces sp. NPDC048479. The sequence continues at coordinate 17,377 of NZ_JBEZKA010000023.1, read as the reverse complement.
ACGGAGGGTAGCGGCGGGGCTTCGCGGCAGGACCGCTCGACTGATCATCTCTCCCTCATCGGGACTACGATGAGAAGGTCCTGTCGCGCCCTCGGAAGGGGGCCACTATGGCGCCCCAAGGCATTGCGGAGGCGGCGCTGGCCGGTCTCCGTCAAGAACTGACCGGCACAGCAGTCGCCCTCGGCGATCCGGGGTACGACGAGGCTCGCGCCATCTTCAACAGCATGATCGACCGGCGACCCGCCGTCGTCGCGCAGTGCGAGACGGAAGCGGATGTGGCCAGGGCGATCCGCTTCGGCCGGGACAACGAGCTGGAGATCGCCGTCCGCGGCGGCGGCCACAGCGTCGCGGGCACGTCGCTGACCGACGGCGGAATCGTGGTCGACCTGCGCCGTATGCACATCGTGATCGTCGACCCCCTGTCCCGGGCGGCACGCGTCGGCGGCGGCGCCACCATGAGCCATCTCGACCGGGCCACGCAGCCCCACGCTCTGGCGACCACCGGCGGCCGTGCGTCCACCACCGGCGTGGGTGGCTTCACGCTCGGCGGCGGATCCGGCTGGCTTGAGCGAAAGCACGGCTTGGCCTGCGACAATCTGATCGCCGTCGAGCTGGTGACTGCCGACGGCGAGACCGTCCACGCCAGTGCGGACGAGAACTCGGAGCTGTTCTGGGCGCTGCACGGCGGCGGCGGCAACTTCGGGGTGGCGACCGCGATCACCCTGCAACTGCATGCGCTTCCCGCGATGTCGATGGTCATGCTGCTGTTCCGGCCGGAGGCGGGACCCGAAGTCGTGCGTGCCTACCGTGACTTCATGGAGTCCGCGCCGGACGAGGTCGGCGGTGGCTGCATCTACCTCACCGCGCCGCCCGAGCCGTTCGTCCCCGAGCAACTGGTCGGCAAGCTCGTATGCACGGTCCTGGTCACCTACACGGGCACGGAAGCGGAGGCCCGGCAGGTGACCGCGCCGCTGATGGGGCTCGGACACGCGGCGGAAGTGATCACGGAGCTGCCGTACGCGGAGCTGCAGTGCATGCTCGACGACCCGCCCGGGATGCGCAACTACTGGTCGGCCGAGTACCTCAGCGGCTTCCCGGACGAGGCCGTGGACGCCTACTGCTCGCGTGCCGACACCATGCCCGTGCCCACGGCCACACAGCACGTCCTGTTCCCGGTGGGCGGCGCGGTGGCGAGGAACCCGGCCGACTATCCGCTGCCCTGGCGCACCGCGCCGTGGACCGTCCACCCCTTCGGGATCTGGGAAGACCCGGCCGACGACGAGCACGCCATTCACTGGGTCCGCGACGTACGCGCCGCGGTACGGCCCTGGTCCCAGGGCTCGGTCTATCTGAACTTCATCGGGAACGAGGGGCGGGGGCGGGTCCTCGAGGGCTTCGGCGAGGGGAACTACCTTCGCCTCGCCGCGGTCAAGGCGAAGTACGACCCCAACAACGTGTTCCGGCTGAACCACAACATCAAACCGGCGTTCTGAGACGAGGCGCCCGGCAAATGCCCGCGCGGGCCGACATGTTGTCGGGTTGCCGCGCGGGCGATGCCGGTCGGGACGCACCGGGTGATGCGCACGCATGTACGGGCCCGGTAGCGTCCGGAACCGGGGCGGCCGGCGCCCGTCGGACGGATCGGAATCGCGAGGCGAGAGTCAGTGGAGACGACCCAAGGTGGAATCACGGTGCAGCGGGCGCTCGAACTGCCCGGGTTGCGCGCCGGGCTTCCGGAGGTCGTCGCAGGCGCGGAGCGGCTGAACCGCACGGTGCGCTGGGTGCACGCGGGTGAGGTGCCCAACATCGCCTCGCTCCTCAAGGGCGGTGAGCTGCTGCTCACCACGGGCCTGGGCCTCGGCACCCGGCCGGCCGAGCAGCGCGCCTTCGTAAGGCAGCTGGCGGACCGAGGGATCGCCGCGCTGGTGGTGGAGCTGGGGCCGCGTTTCAGCAGGCTGCCGGCGACGATCGTGGAGACGGCCCGGGCGGCCGGTCTTCCGCTGGTGCAGCTGCACCGCGAAGTCCCCTTCGTCTCGGTGACGGAGGAGATCCACACCGAGATTGTGAACGGGCACTACGCCCTGCTGCGGCAGGCCGAGGAAGTGCACCGGCGGTGTACGGAGGTGCTCCTCGACGGCGGCGGAGTGCCCCAAGTGCTGCGTATCCTCGCGGACTTCACCGCGAACCCGGTCTTCCTGGAGACGGCGGACGGGCAGCTGCTGTACGCGACCGAGTCCGAGTCGGGGCAGGCCGGAGCCGATCCGCTGCAGGTGTGGGACGGGCTGCGCGGCCAGCGGGCGGCGCGGGAGTCCCCTCCCGCCGGCGCGGTCCTCGTGGACGTACCGGGCGGTGGGCACGGGGCGGCTTCGGTACGCGCCCGGCTGGTGCTGCTGGCCGTCGGCTCCCCGATGCTTCCGGTGCACCGGATGGCGGCGGAGCGGGCGGCCGGTCTGCTGGCGGTCGTACTCATGCAGGCACGCCAGGAGGAGGAGCTGGCGGCGCGCGGCCGCGGCGACTTCCTGACGGACCTGGCGGAGGGCCGCATCACGGCGGAGGACGCGCCGGCGCAGGCGAAGGTGCTGGGCTTCAGACCGGGCGAGGGCCCGCTGCTGCCGGTCGTGATGCGCCTCGCCGCGGAGCTCTTCCCCTCGGGGAACTGGGCGCTGCTGGCACGCGCGGTGCTGGAGGAGCTGGCGTCGGTAGGGGTGCCGGTGCTGCTGGGCGTACGCCCGGTGGAGGGCCGCGTACCGCTGCTGCTCGGCCTGCGCTCCGAGTCGGAACGCACGGCGGTCGCGGACCGGGTCGCCGCAGCGCTGCGGGCCGGTGTGGAACGGGCGGGCCTGGAGCGGGCGGGCGCGCATCCGCCGGTCGTGGTGGTGGGCATGGCGGGCGGCTGGGCGGCGGTTTCGGCGGGCCTGCGCCACGCGGCGGAGACGGCGACGGCGGCGCAGGGCCTCTCGGACCGCCCGTGGTACGACGCGCGCCGCCTGGACATCGACCTGCTGCTGTGGCGCCTCCGGGACCACCCGGACCTGGCGGCGTTCGTGGACCGTGCGATCGGCCCCCTGCGCGCCCACGACCGGGCGTCCCGCCCGCCGCTGCTCCCGACGCTGGAGACATACCTGGCCCACGCGGGCCGCAAGGCGGAGACGGCCCGCGAACTCCACCTGAACCGCCAGACGCTGTACAACCGCCTGGCCCGTATCTCGGAACTCCTGGGCACGGACTTGGACGACCCCCAAACGGTGCTGGCATTGAGCCTGGCACTGAGGGCGCGACGGCACGCGGGGTGAGGTGGGCGCCGCGGAGGGTTTGAGGGCCGTGCGGCGCATACCCGGCATTCCTGAGGACTCGGGGTGCTGCGCCGCGAAGCCGACACGCTCGGGAGGAGCGGGGCCGCGCGCCGTGTACGCGGCACGCCACAGGGCCCGCGGGCTGCGCCGCGAAGCCGGCGTCTCGGGGTACGGGGCGTCAGACCCATCCCCCGCGGCCCCGGGGGGCCTGCCCCCTCACCCGGCGGAGGCGCGCTCGGAAAGCACGAGGCCGCGCGCCGTGTAACCCGGCACTCCACAGAACCCGCAGCCTGCGCCGCGAAGCCGGCGCTTCGGGGTACGGGGCGTCAGCCCCGCGTACCCTCATCCCCCGCGGCCCCCGGGGGGCCTGCCCCCTCACCCGGCGGAGGCGCACATCGGATACAGCGGGAAGCGGCGGGCAGCAGGAAACCCCAGCCCGAGCCTCAGCTCCACCCCGCCGCGACCTCGTCGTACACGCTCAACACCAGCGCAATCGTCTCGTCCTCCGTCGGCCAGGTCGCCGCCTGCGCCCGCCCCGCCGCCGCCAGCTCCTCCCGAAGCCCCGGGTCACCCAGCAGCCGCGCCACCGCCCCGCCCAGCGCCGCCGCGTCGCCGTACGGAACGAGTTCCGCCGCCTCGCCCACCAGTTCCGGGATGCCGCCCACCGCCGTCGCGACCAGCGGGACGCCCAGCCGCAGCGCCTCCTGCGCGAGCAGCGAGCGGGCCTCCCAGCGGCTCGGCAGCACCGCCACATCCGCCGCCGCGAGCAGCTCACCGATGTCGTCCCGGCGCCCCATCAGCCTCACCGGCAGCCCTTCCGCCTCGATACGGCGCTGGAGCGCACCCCGCTGCCGCCCCTCCCCCGCGATCACGACCAGCGGCACAGGGTCCAGGCCGCGCCACAGCCGGGCCGCGTCCAGCAGCGTTCCGTACCCCCGGTGCGGCACCAGGCTCCCGACGGCCATCACCAAGGGGCGTTCGACAGCGCCCAGTTCGGCGCGTGCCTTGCTCTCCGCGCCGCCCGGCCGGCCGCGCGGCGCGGGCACGGCGACCGGCGCGAGGCGGGCGTCACGTGCGCCCCGCTTGCGGGCCCGGTCGACCAGCTCGGAGCACGTACCGAGCACAACCGCCGCCGCCCGCACGGCCCTTCGCTCCAGCAAGCGCAGCACCTGGCCACGCGCGCCGTCGTCGTGCGCCCGCGTGTGCCAGGTGACGACCAGAGGCACGCGCTGCCCGCTCAGCGCCAGCGTGGCGCGTACGGCGGCGTGCAGTCCGTGCGCGTGCACGACGTCCGCTCCCGCGCACGCCGCGCGCAGCGCGCCGACCGCCGCCGGGTCACCGCGCCGCGGTACGGCCGCGAAGTGGGCCCCGGCACCGGGGAAGTCGTAGACGTGCTCCAGTTCAGCGGGAGCGCACACCGTCACCCGCACGCCCCGCGCCACCAGCCCCGCGGCCAGCGACCTGACGTGCGCGCTGCTGCCCGCGCTGCCGCCGCCCAGCACTTGGACCGTACGCAGCTGTGTCACTCGGCCAAGGATGCCAGCCCGTACGCACGTTCCGGCACCGTCGAGGCGTCGTGCCCGTGTCCGGAACCGGACTCCGTACGCCGGATCACCCACACGGGTGATCCGGCGGGCCGGCTGACGGTGTCTCCGTTGCGCGGCCGCGGCGAGGCCGGCGGGCTGAACGGCAAGCCCGGCGCGGCGACACGGCCGCGGGGCACGGGGTTCTGCCCGCCCCGCGGGCTACCCGTCCGCCCGGCCCATCGCCAGGAACTCCACCGCCGCGGGCTACCCGTCCGCCCGGGCCGTCGCCAGGAACTCCACCGCCGCGGGCTACCCGTCCGCCCGGCCCATCGCCAGGAACTCCACCGCCGCGGGCTACCCGTCCACCCGGCCCATCGCCAGGAACTCCACCGCCGCGGGCTACCCGTCCGCCCGGCCCATCGCCAGGAACTCCACCGCCGCGGGCTACCCGTCCGCCCGGCCCCTCGCCAGGAACTCCACCGCCGCGGGCTACCCGTCCGCCCGGCCCCTCGCCAGGAACTCCACCGCCGCGGGCTACCCGTCCGCCCGGGCCGTCGCCAGGAGCTCCTCCGCGTGCGCACGGGCCGTCTCCGAGTCCTCCTGGCCCGCCAGCATCCGCGACAGTTCGCGCACCCTGTCCTCGCCCTCCAGGACCGTCACACCGCTTCGCGTCACCGTGCCGTCGTTCGTCTTCTCGACGAGCAGCTGCCGGTCGGCGAACGCCGCCACCTGCGGCAGATGCGTCACGACCACCACCTGCGCCGACTTGGCGAGCTTCGCCAGCCGTCGGCCGACCTCGACCGCCGCCTTGCCGCCCACGCCCGCGTCGACCTCGTCGAAGAGATATGTCGGCACCGGATCGGTCCCCGCGAAGACGACCTCGACCGCCAGCATCACCCGCGACAGCTCACCGCCCGACGCCCCCTTGGCGATCGGCCGCGGCGGCGCGCCCGGGTGCGGGGCCAGCAGCAGTTCGACCTCGTCGACGCCGGACGGCCCGTACACCACCGCGCGGCCGCCGACCTCGACGCCGGAGGCCTCGTCGACGGACTCGGTCTGCCTGATGTCGAAGGACACCCGCGCGTGCGGCATCGCGAGTGAGGCCAGCTCCGCGGTGACCGCCTCGGCGAACCGCGCCGCCGCCTCCGTACGCGCGTCGGTCAACGCCTGTGCCAGACCGGACAGTTCGCTCCGCAGCGCGTCCCGCTCCGCCGCCAGCTCGCCGATCCGGTCGTCGTCGCCGTCCAGCTCGGTGAGCCGACCCGCGCCCTCCTCCGCCCACGCCAGCACGGCGGCAATGCCTTCACCGGTCCCGCCGTACTTGCGCGTCAGCCCGGTCAGCGCCGCCCGCCGTTCCTCCACCGCGGCCAGCCGCAGTGGATCGGCGTCCAGATTGTCCGCGTACCCGGCCAGCTCTCCCGCCACGTCACCGAGCAGGATGGAGATCTCGCCCATCCGGTCGGCGAGCCCGGCCAGCGCGGGGTCGTGCGAGCGTACGGCGTCCAGGGCCCGTCCCGCGCCCGCGACCAGCGTCGTCGCGTCGACGCCCTCCGGGTCCTCGGGATTGCCCGCCAGCGCGCCGTGCGCGAGCGACGCGGCGGACGCCAGCGCCTCGGCGTGGCCCAGCCGCTCCGCCTCCGCGGCGAGTTCGACGTCCTCGCCGGCCCGCGGCTCGGCGCCCGCGATCTCGTTCAGCCCGAAGCGCAGCAGATCGGCTTCCTGCGCGCGCTCACGGGCGCGCGTGGTCAGCTCGTCCAGTTCGACGGAGACGGCCCGCAGCCGCCGGTAGGCGGCCGCGTACTTGGCGTGCGGCCCGGTGACCGCACCGCCCGCGTACCGGTCGAGCGCCTCCCGCTGCCGCGCGGGCCGCAGCAGCCCCTGCTGGTCGGTCTGGCCGTGCACGGCGACGAGTTCGTCGGCCAGCTCGCCCAGCACGCCCACCGGCACGGACCGCCCGCCGACGTGGGCGCGCGAGCGCCCCTCCGCGGAAACGGTCCGGCTGATCAGCAGCATGCCGTCCTCGAGCTCGGCCCCGGCCTCCTCGGCCCGTACCGCGGCGGGGCCGTCGGCGGACACACTGATCCGCCCCTCCACCACCGCCGCCTTGGCGCCGATCCGCACCAGGGCGGGGTCGGCGCGCCCGCCGAGCAGCAGCCCCAGGCTGGTGACGACCATGGTCTTGCCCGCGCCCGTCTCGCCGGTCACCGCAGTGAAACCGGGTGACAGCTCGACGACCGCGTCGTCGATGACACCGAGCGACCGTATCCGCATCTCCTCCAACACGGACACGACCTTACGAGGTCCGGGGCCCGCTGTGCGACGGACCCCGGCCTCCGATTCACTCTCCCGGGCAGCGGAGAGTCACCGCAGCCCCTTTGTCCGCCGCAGCAGTCGGACATAAGGGCCCCACCGCGACCTGCGTACGCCCTCCGCCCGGTCCGGGCCGTCCTCGATCACGGCGTCGTGCTGCCGACGCCGGAAGAGCGGCCACGGTCGGCCGGGCGGGGCCGCGTACGCGCATCGCGAGCAGATGGTTCAGCACGACACCGCCGGCCGCCTCCTCCACGACGTACTCGTGGAAGCCGTGGAAGCCGCGCGGCCCGGTGAAGCGGAAGCGGACCCCCGGCCGGGCGCGTACTCGACGACCGTGCAGCGCACCGGACCGTGCCCGCCCTTCCCGCCCAACCCGAGCGGCCGGTCGAGCCTCATCCGCAGCCACGGCTCGTACGGCCGGAGCCCGTCGTCCGGCGCGGAGAGCGAGTCCGGCAGCGCGCCTGCCTCTCCCTCGGATGGGTCAGGACAGCCCGGCAGCCCTAGTGCGGCGCGCCGCGCCAACCGGAGACCGGCAGCGCGAACTTGGCCACCAGACGGTCCGTGAAGGACGCGTGGTGCAGCCGCGCCAGCCGTACGGGAACGGCACCGCGCCGTACCTCGACCCGTGCGCCCGGCGGCAGTTCGACCGTCCTGCGTCCGTCGCACCACAGCACCCCCTGCGGTGTGTGCGGCTGCACCTCCACCGCGAGTACCGATGTCGGCGAGGTCACCAGCGGCTTGGCAAACAGGGCATGCGCGCCGATCGGCACCATCAGCAGCGCCTCCACCTCGGGCCAGACCACCGGGCCGCCGGCGGAGAACGCATACGCGGTCGAGCCGGTCGGCGTCGCGCAGACGATGCCGTCGCAGCCGAAGCCGGTCACCGGCCGCCCGTCGATCTCGAGGATGACCTCGAGCATCCGCTCGGGCGAGACCTTCTGCACCGCCGCCTCGTTCAGCGCCCAGTCCCGGTGCACGACATCGCCGTTGCTGTGCACGACGACATCAATGGTCATGCGCTCCTCGACCTCGTACTCGCGGGTGACGACGCGGTCGACGACCTTGTCGAGGTCGTCGCGCTCGGCCTCCGCCAGGAAGCCGACCCGCCCCAGGTTGACGCCGAGCATCGGCACCCCGGAGGCGCGGGCGAATTCGGCGCCGCGCAGCAGGGTCCCGTCCCCGCCGAGCACGATCAGCAGTTCGCAGCCGTCGAGTACGTCGGGAGTCGCCTCGCGGACCGTCTCGACGGACGGCGGCAGCGGCAGGTCGGCCGCTTCCGCCTCCAGGACGCGTACGCCGAGACCGCAGCGCAGCAGCCCCTGTACGACGAGTTCGGCACTGCGGATCGCCGCAGGTCTGCCGGTGTGTGCGAGCAGGAAAACGGTACGTGCTGGTGTCGCTGCCGGTGTCGTTGTCAACGAGGTCCCTCCGCCACTGCACGGTCGACGTCCGCCGGGTCGAGCTCGGGCGCTCCGGCCCGGAGCCACAGAAAATACTCGACGTTTCCAGAGGGTCCCGGCAGCGGGCTGGCCGTGATGCCCAGCACGCCGAGACCGAGCTCCCCCGCCTTGCGCGCCACATTCCGTACCGCGTCCGCGCGCAGTTCCGGGTCACGGACGACCCCGCCGCTGCCGAGACGTTCCTTGCCCACCTCGAACTGCGGCTTGACCATCAGCACCAGATCCGCGCCGGGCGCCGTACACCGGACGAGCGCGGGCAGGACGAGGCCGAGCGGAATGAAGGAAAGGTCCCCCACCACCAGGTCCACCGCCTCACCGTCGATCGTCTCCAGCGTCAGCTCGCGCACATTCGTACGGTCCTTGACCGTCACGCGTTCATCACTCTGAAGAGACCAGGCGAGTTGTCCGTATCCGACGTCGACGGCGACGACATGGGCGGCGCCCGCCCGCAGCAGTACATCCGTGAAGCCGCCGGTGGACGCGCCCGCGTCCAGTGCCCGCCTGCCCTCGACCTTCAGCCCGAGCGGCACGAAGGCAGCCAGCGCGCCGGCGAGCTTGTGTCCGCCGCGCGAGACGTAGTCGGGGTCGCTGTCGTCTGCGGTGACGACGACGGCGGCGCTGGTCTCGACCTGGGTCGCGGGTTTGGTCGCGGTGTTGCCGCCGACCGTCACCCGTCCCGCGGCGATCAGCTGGCTCGCGTGCTCGCGCGAGCGTGCGAGGTTGCGGCGTACCAGCTCGGCGTCGAGACGGCGGCGGGCCACTCCTGCCACGTTCGGTTCAGCTCCTGTTGTCGTACGACGGTGATGGCGAGGGCCCCTGAGGCGCAGGTGCCGGGCGTGCGTCGAGCGCGGTCAGCGCGTCGCGCAGCCCCCGGTGTACATCCTCGTACACCTCGAGGTGTCCGTCCGCCGGGAGGTGGTCTGCGTCGGCCAGCCGCTCCAGCCGGGCGTCGACGTCGGCGTTGCCGGTCGGCACGCGCTGCACGCCGACGGGCGCGGGCGCGGCAGGGTCGTACGCCTGACGGGCAGCCGCCCCGGGCCCCGCCGGCTCCCGGCTCTCCCGGTCCGTGATCTCGGGCGCCGCGTTCTCGGACGCTGGGTTCTCGGACGCTTGGTTCTCCGGCTCCGGGCTCACTGGTCCCTCCTGAAACCCCTGCTCCTGGATCTCCGGGCCCGGCATCGAGTCGCTCATGCCCAGACGCTACCGCGAAGCGCTGAGGTACCGTCGATCACGATGGCGACGACGGAAGAGTGCCGCAGCGCACTCGACAAACTCTCGGACAACCTGGCACAGGCGGACGGTGATGTACGCAGCGCTGCCGCGCTCGACCGTTCCCTCAGCTGCCACATCAAGGATCTGGACATCACCTTCACCGGCCGCCTCGTGGACGGCCGGATCGATGTGGTCGACACGCTCCAGGGACCGCCGCCCGACAGGGCTCAGATCCGTCTCGCGATGAGCGGCGACGATCTGGTGGCCATGGTGAACGGTGAGCTGAACTTCGCGAAGGCCTGGGCCTCCGGCCGGGTCAGGCTCGAGGCCGGCTTCCGCGATCTGCTGCGCCTGAGGACGCTGCTGTAGCGGTCAGTGCGCCGCCGTGGTAGCCAGGACGCTGCCGTGGCGGCCGGGGCACTGCCGTGGCGGCCGGGGCACTGCCGTGGCGGCCGGGGCACTGCTTCAGCAGTCAGGACACCACCGTGGCGCTACGCCTCCGGGATGCCGGCACCACCAGCGGCGTCCCGGACTCCGGGTCGTCGATGACCTGGCTCTTCACCCCGAAGACCTGCTCCACCAGCTCGGCGGTGACCACGTCCGCGGGCGCGCCCTCGGCGACGATCTTCCCTTCGCGCAGCGCGATGAGGTGTGTGGCGTAACGGGCGGCCTGATTGAGGTCGTGCAGTACGGCGACAAGCGTCCGCCCCTGCGTCTCGTGCAGCTCCGCGCACAGGTCGAGCACCTCGAGCTGGTGCTGGATGTCGAGGAATGTCGTGGGCTCGTCGAGCAGCAGCAGTGGGGTCTGCTGGGCCAGTGCCATCGCGATCCATACGCGCTGCCGCTGCCCACCGGACAATTCATCGACATAGCGCTCCGCCAGTTCGCCGACTCCGGTCGCCGCCATCGATTCCTCGACAATCCGCTCGTCCTCCGGCGACCACTGACGCAGCAGCCCCTGGTGCGGATAGCGGCCGCGCGCGACGAGGTCGGCGACCGTGATCGCGTCCGGTGCGATCGACGACTGCGGCAGCAGGCCCAGCGTCCTGGCGACCTTCTTGGCCGGCAGCGAGTGGATGGTCTGTCCGTCCAGCAGGACCCGTCCCTCGGACGGCTTCAGCATCCGGGACAGGGCACGCAGCAGTGTCGACTTTCCGCAGGCATTGGGGCCGACGATCACCGTGAAGGAGTTGTCGGGGATCTCCACCGAGAGGTTCTCGGCGATGACCCGCTGGTCGTAGCCGAGGGTGACCGATTCCGCGGTGAGGCGCTGCATTGTCGTCCTACTCCTGGATTCCGATGGTTCGTCTGCCACGGGCTTCACCGTGCTCATATGCGTCCTGCCTTGCGTTCGGTGACCAGCAGCCAGAGCAGATAGCAGCCGCCGAGCACTCCGGTCACCACACCGACCGGCAACTGCCGCTCACCGAAGGCGTTGGTGGCGATCCAGTCGGCGACCAGCAGCAGCGCGGCGCCCATCACCGCGGCGGCAGCCAGGTTCGGGCCGGGCGAGCGGGTCAGCCGACGGGCGAGCTGCGGTGCGCTCAACGCGACGAAGGTGATCGGCCCCGCCGCCGCGGTCGCGACCGAGACCAGCAGGACGCCGGCGCTCATCAGCACCACACGGGTGCGTTCGACCGGCGCGCCCAGCGCGTATGCCGCGTCGTCGCCCATCTCCAGCATCCGCAGCGGCCGCCCGTACCCGGACACCAGCGGCACGAGAACGGCGCACACGCCCAGCAGTGGCCAGACCTGCGCCCAGTCGCGGCCGTCGAGCGAGCCGGTCATCCAGAGCGTGGCCTGGATGGCGTCGACCAGGCTGGCCTTGGTGAGCAGATAGTGGTTGGCGGCGGTGAGCATGGCGGCGATGCCGATACCGACGAGGACCAGCCGGTAGCCGTGCACCCCGCGCTTCCAGGCCAGTACATAGACGCCGACGCCGGTCGCCACTCCGCCGACAAGCGCGCCGCCCGCCACCGCGACGGCCCCGCCGTGGAAGAGCACGATGACGCTGAGCGCGCCGACGGTCGCGCCCTGCCCGAAGCCGATGACGTCCGGACTGCCCAGCGGATTACGGGTGATGGACTGGAAGATCGCGCCGCTGAGGGCGAGCGAGGCGCCGACGAGCACTCCGACCAGCACTCGCGGCAGCCGCAGATCCTGAACGATGAACTCCTGCGCCGGCGTGCCGTTCCCGAGCAGGGTGGCGATCACCTCGCCGGGTGAGATCGGGAAGTCGCCGCTGCCGATGAGTACGACTCCGGTGGCCGCGGTGGCCGCGGCGAGCAGCAGCACGACGACGGCCGCGCGGGGATCGACCCGGAAGGAGAGCCCGCCGGGGGTGCGTATGGCTTTCACCGGGATTTCCCTCGCATGACGTTCCGGGCAGGTCGTCGGAGCTGTCTTGTCCTGCCGGGGGTCCGGAGGTTGCCCCCCGGGAAGACAGAGCACGGCTTTCACAGCTGGGCCATCCTCTTGCGGCGTACGAGATGGATGAAGACGGGCCCGCCGATCAGCGCGGTGACGATGCCGACCTGCAGCTCGGCGGGGCGGGTGATGACCCGGCCGACGACATCGGCGCCCAGCAGCAGGACGGGCGAGAGGACCGTCGCGTACGGCAGGATCCACCGCATGTCCGGACCTGTGATGGCGCGAACGAGATGCGGGATCATCAGCCCGATGAAGACGATCGGCCCGCAGGCGGCGGTCGCCGACCCGCACAGCAGAGTGACGGCGAGCATCGTGAGGATGCGGGTGCGGTTCAGATGCGCGCCCAGCGCGCGGGCGGTGTCGTCACCCATCTCCATCGCGTTCAGCGGCCGTGCGAGCAGCAGCGCGAGCACCACGCCGATGCCGATGAAAGGCGCCACCTTGCCGATGGTCTCCATATCGGCCGAGGCCAGCGAGCCGACCGTCCAGAACCGGAGCCGGTCGAGCGCGGCCGCGTCCAGCAGCTGTACGGCGTGGATATAGCCGACGAGCGCGGCGCTGACGGCGGTTCCGGCGAGCGCGAGGCGTACCGGTGTCGCGCCCCGGCTGCCGCCGAGGATGTACACGAGCGCGGAGACGACGCCCGCGCCCAGGAACGCGAACCACACATAGCCGGTGAGCGAGGTGACGCCGAAGAAGCTGATGGCGGAGACGACGGCGGCCGATGCGCCGGCGTTCACGCCCAACAGACCAGGTTCCGCGAGCGGGTTGCGGGTCAGCGCCTGCATCACGGCGCCGGCGAGTCCGAGAGCCGCGCCGACGATCAGGCCGAGCAGGGTCCGCGGTACACGAACATCGTGGACGATCACGTCGTTGCCGGCGCCCGAGTTGTGGAACAGGCCGTGCCACACATCGGACAGCGGCATCGACCTGGCACCTGTCGCGATGCTCGCGAGGCAGACCAGCAGCAGGATGCCGACGGACACGAGCAACCCGGTGGCGCGCGGCGCGTGGCGCCTCCGGGGTGCGCGTGCGGATTGCGGCTCCGCGCTCTGTTTGGGGGGACTGTCGACCAACGCGAGGTTAGGTTAGCCTACCCTCGCTATGGTGATGGGGCTCCCCTTCCGTGATTGGCGTCGGCCGGACCAGCCTCACCGGCCGCCGACTCCGGCGCGAAGAAAGGGAGTCGGCGATTCAAGGACGACCGCGGAAGGAAGAGACGCATCGTATGGACCGAAGTCCCTCCGCCCCGCGCGCGGGACACGGCCCTACAGGCCCAGCCGGGACAGCATCTTGCCCGCGTCCAGCTCGCACACGCCGTCCCCGGCGTCGGTCCAGGCCGCAGCACACAGCGCCCGCAGCCCGTCCAACGGCTCGCCGTCCCCGTCGAGCGCCAGCTCGTCCTCCCGTACGGACGCGGTCCACCCGCCGCATGTGAACCCGCCCTCCGCCTCGGCGACTTCGGGCTGCCCGGTCAGCATCCCGCGCAGATCGGCGTCCACGTAGGTCGGCCGGTGCTCGGGCCGCGCGGCCAGCAGCTGCGCGCCGTCCGTCACCCCGGTCAGTACGAGCAGCGAGTCCACGCCGCCGTTGAACGCACCCTCGATGTCCGTGTCCAGCCGGTCCCCGACCACCAGCGGCTTGCGCGCACCCGTCCGCAGGATCGTCTCCTTGTGCATCGGCGGCAGCGGCTTGCCAGCCACCTGCGGCTCCGCACCCGTCGCGATCCGTACGACCTCCACGGCCGCACCATTGCCCGGCGCGATCCCGCGCGCACTCGGAATCGTCAGATCCGTGTTGGAAGCGAACCACGGCACGCCCCGCGCGATCGCGTAACAGGCCTCGGCGAACCGCCCCCAGGCCAGGTCCGGGCCGCCGTACCCCTGCACCACCGCCGCCGGATCGTTGTCGGCGGACTCCACCGGCTCGAGCCCGCGCTCGCGCAGCGCGACCCGCAGACCCTCCCCGCCGACCACCAGCACCCGGGAACCGGCCGGCACCTGTTCGGAGATCAACCGGGCCACGGCCTGTGCGGAGTTGATGACATCCGCCGCGTCGGTGGGCACGCCCAGCTCGGTGATGTGCGCGGCCACGGCCTCGGGCGGCCGCAGCGCATTGTTGGTCACATACGCGAGATGCATCCCACCGTCCCGCGCCGTCAGCAGCGAATCCACGGCGTGCGCAATCGCCTCACCACCCGCGTACACCACTCCGTCGAGGTCGAGCAGCGCCGTGTCGTACGCCTCGCTCAGCGCCGTCGCACTGCCGCTCGGCCGGTTCCTGCTCTGCTGGCTCATTCGTTTCCGCTCCTCGCTCAGTGTCGCTCCCCCGATCATCGCTCATCCGCGCAACCCACATACGATGCACAAATGAACACCGAAGGTCCCGCGGCCAATGACGGTCTGCACCTGATCCCGTTCCGTGGACTGCGCTATGTCCCTGAGCGGGTCGGCAGCCTCGCCGCCGTGACCTCACCGCCGTACGACGTCGTCGTCAGGCCCGACGGCCTGCTCCATCTGGAGTCGGCGGATCCGCACAACATCGTCCGGCTGATCCTCCCTCAGGCGAACACCGCCGGCGCCCGCAACCAGCAGGCCGCCGACACCCTCGACCGCTGGCTCTCCGAGGGCATCCTGGCCCCGGACCCCGAGCCCGCGTTCTACGTGTACGAGCAGCGCAAGGACGACATCCTCCAGCGCGGCATCATCGGGGCGCTCGCACTGTCCGAACCGTCCGAAGGCGTCGTCCTCCCGCACGAGGACGTGATGCCGGACGTCGTCGCGGATCGCGCGGCTCTGATGCGTACGACCGCCGCCAATCTGGAACCGCTGCTCTTCACCTACCGCAGCATGGGCGGTGCGACCGGCGCGACCGCCGTCATCGACCGCACCATCCTGCGTACCCCGCTGCTGGCCACCACCACGGAGGACGGCTTCAAGCACCGGCTGTGGTCCGTGACGGACCCCGACGACCTGTCCGAGGTCCGCGCCGATCTCTCCGACCACCAGGCGCTGATCGCCGACGGACACCACCGCTGGGCGACCTATCTGCGGCTGCGCGCCGAACACCCTTCCCCGAGCCCGTGGAACTACGGCCTGGTCCTGCTGATCGACACGGCCCGCTATCCCCTCAGGGTGCGCGCCATCCACCGCCTGTTGCACCGCCTCCCTGTCTCCGAGGCGCTGGCCGCTCTGACCGGCTCCTTCCGCACCCAGCAACTCGACGGCCCGCTTCCGCAGGCGCTCGAGACTCTCGCGAACGCGGCCGCCGACGGCAACGCCTTCCTCCTCGCGGGCGACGGCGGATTCCACCTCGTCGACCGCCCGGACGCCGAGCTGCTGTCCCGTACGGTCCGCCGCGACCGCCCCGAGGCCTGGCGCACACTCGACGCCACGGTCCTCCACTCCACGCTCCTGGACCACATCTGGCGGATCCCGGACACCCCGGAGCACATCGCCTACATCCATGACACGGAGGCGGCCGTCGAGCAGGCGGAACGCAAGGGCGGCACCGCGGTGGTGATGCATCCGGTGCGGGAAGAGGTCGTGCGGAACCTCGCTCGCGAGGGGGTCACGATGCCCCGCAAGTCCACGTCGTTCGGCCCGAAGCCGGCGACGGGCCTGGTCCTCAGAAGCCTCGCGCTGGACTGACGAACCGACGAACTGACGACGAGATACGGACATACGAAAGGGCGGCACCCATGCCGGGTGCCGCCCTTTCGTATGCGTGTACTTACCTACTCGGCCTTGTCACCCTCGACATCGCCGTCGGCGTCGCTGTCGGCCTCGCCGTCGACGTCACTTTCGGCCTCGCCGGTGGCGGCGGTCGGCTCCGTGGACGCGTCGGGTGCCTCGTCCTCATCCATGGCGTCGACGAACTCCACACCGTCTATCGCGGCGAGCCGGTCCGAGGCGTCGGTCGCCCCGTCCTTGTCGGCCTCGAGCGCCTTGGCGAACCACTCACGCGCCTCGCCGTCGCGCCCGGCGGCCAGCAGCGCGTCGGCGTACGCGTAACGCAGCCGCGCAGTCCAGGGCTGTACGGAGTTGGACGCCAGCTCGGGGCTCTGCAGGGTCACGATGGCGGCGTCGATCTGCCCCATGTCCCTGCGCGCTCCGGCCGCGACCAGCCGCATTTCGACCTGGCCGGCCTTGTCGAGCTTCTGCACCTCGGGCTCACCGGCCATCGCCATCGCCCGCTCGGGCCGCCCGAGCCCCCGCTCGCAGTCCGCCATGACGGGCCACAGCTCCACGCTCCCGGTCATCCGCTTGGCCGCCCGGAACTCGGCAAGCGCCTCCGAGTACTTCTGCGTCGCGTACGCGGCGAAACCCGCGGCCTCGCGCACCGCGGCCACACGAGAAGCGAGCCGCAGCGCCACCTTGGAGTAGGCGTACGCCTGCTCGGGGTCCTCGTCGATCAGATTGGCGACCATGACGAGGTTCTTGGCCACGTCCTCGGCGAGGCCCTTCGGCAGGCTCTGAAGCTCCTGCCGTACGTCCTTGTCGATCTCGTCGCCCGTGACGTCCTCGGGAATCGGCAGCCGCTTGATCGGCTCCCGGTCACCGCGGTCGCGGTCGTCGCGCCGCCCGTAGCCACCACGGTCGTCACGCCGGTCGTCGCGCTGCCCGCGGTACCCACCGCGGTCGCGGTCGTCACGGCCGGGGCCACTCGGCCGGTCGTCGCGGCGCCCGTAGCCGCCACCGCCGCTGGGGCGACCGCCACGGTCGTCGTCGCGACGCGGGCCACTCGGCCGGTCATCACGACGGCCGTAACCACCGCCACCACCACTGGGACGCGACCCGTAGCCGCCACCACTGCTGGGGCGTCCACCACGGTCGTCGTCACGACGCGGCCCACGATCCCGGTCGCGGTCATCACGCCGGAAGCCACCACCACGGTCATCGTCGCGACGGGGGCCGCTCGGCCGGTCGTCGCGGCGCCCGTAGCCGCCACCGCCGCTGGGGCGACCGCCACGGTCGTCGTCACGGCGTGCGCCGTACCCGCCACCACTGCTGGGGCGTCCACCACGGTCGTCGTCACGACGGGGGCCGCTCGGCCGGTCATCACGACGGCCGTAGCCACCGCCACCGCCGCCGCTGGGGCGACCGCCACGGTCGTCGTCACGGCGTGCGCCGTACCCGCCACC